>CAJWKQ010000015.1 GCA_913041895.1 uncultured Verrucomicrobiales bacterium | reverse complement strand
GAAAATATTCCTGATGAATTGGAAGGTGTGGACATCGGGCCAAAATCTGCCGAAAGCTTCAACGCGGTCATTAAAGAAGCAAAAACGATCTTGTGGAATGGCCCTATGGGCATCTTCGAAGATCCACGCTTTGCCAAAGGAACCTTTTCTGTTGCTAAGGCCGTGTGTGAAGCAACAGCTAATGGCGCAAAAAGTATCATCGGTGGTGGCGATAGTGTGAAGGCGCTGAACTTGGCAGGAATTAGTGATCAAGTTACATTTATGAGTACAGGAGGAGGCGCCAGCCTCGAGTTCCTCGAGGGCAAAGAGTTGCCGGGTGTATCAGCTCTTACCGAAAAGTAATTAATACATGAATAAAGAACGTAAACTGATCATTGCAGGAAACTGGAAAATGAACAAGACCGTGACTGAAGCCACGGACTTGGTAGCAGCACTGGATCGAGATCTCGGCGCCCAAACTGAGGTGGATGTGGTGGTTTGCCCTCCGTTCACTGCTCTGGATGCAGTGTCCAAACTACTTAAAAATAGCCTCATTAAGGTAGGTGCACAAAATATGAGTGAGGAGGGTTACGGGGCATTCACCGGTGAAATCAACGCTGGCATGCTGCGCGATCTACGGGTGCATTATGTCATTTTGGGTCACTCTGAGCGCCGCGAGCACCAAAAGGAGACCAATGCCTTGATCAACACCAAAACCAAGGCTGCTTTAGCAGCTGATCTTAAACCGATAGTATGCGTCGGTGAAACTCTCGAACAACGAGAGGCAAACGATACTGAATCGGTCGTTGGCGAACAAATTGCAGGTAGCCTATCCGGATTAGAGGCCGAACAGATCAAGGACACCATAATCGCTTATGAACCCGTCTGGGCCATTGGAACTGGGAAAACAGCGAGTTCTGAGCAGGCGCAGGAAGTCCATGCCTATATTAGAGGTGAAATCTCCAAAACACACGGCCCAGAAACCGCTCAAATCGTGCGGATTCAGTATGGGGGAAGCGTCAAATCCGAGAACGCCCAGGAACTCCTCAGCCAACCGGATATAGATGGAGCACTGGTTGGAGGAGCCAGCCTTGAATCTCGTGGATTTTCTGATATAATTAATACCACGCGTAACTGAACAGCCTCATGGATATCGTCAATAAATTACTCACCATTGTTCTTTTCATAAATTCCCTTTTTTTGATTCTTCTCGTCCTAGTCCAACTGCCAAAAAAAGAAGCCGGCTTAGGCACAGCCTTTGGTGGTGGAGCCACTGATGCCCTATTCGGTGCCGGAGCCGGCAACGTACTCACAAAACTTACCAAGTGGAATGCTTTTATTTTCTTGGTTTTATGTTTGTTGCTATCCATGGATTTTATGCGGCCCAAGAATTTATCTGACACCTTGGGGAAAAATGAAAAACCACCATCTCAAACCAACTCATTACCTGCAAATAGCCAAAATCTTCAGCAGCTTCCTACAACAGAGAACCCGTCCGAACCACAGAAACCTGTAGCGCCAACAAACCCATCAAACGCTACTCCCTCCACCCCCACTCCCAAAGAAGGCGAGTAGCCCAATCAAGCCCTTCGGCTGCGGATAAACTCTGTGCTATCACGAGGTACAGCAGCTATAAGATTCTTGGTGTATTCATTAATCGGATTAGCATATACATTCTCAGCCTCTCCCTGCTCAACAATTTCGCCTTCACGCATCACAGCAATGGTATCGGCCATAAATTTTACCACACTGAGATCGTGGCTGATGAATATATAGGTAAGACTGCGTTTACCCTGCAACTCCTTGAGCAGGTTCAAGACCTGTGCCTGCACAGAAACATCCATGGCACTTACAGCTTCATCGCACACAATAAACTCAGGTTCGAGAGCCAAGGCCCGAGCCACACAAATGCGTTGGCGCTGGCCCCCTGAAAACTCATGAGGATAACGCCTCAAAAAATGGGACTCCAATCCAACTTCTTCGAGTAACGAAACAACTCTATCTCGCCGATCTTGCTTTGTTCCAATTTGGTGAACTGCCATCGGCTCAGAAAGTGCCTGCTCAATTGTAAGACGAGGATTTAATGAAGAATAAGGATCTTGGAAAACAATTTGCATTTGCTTCCGATAAGGAAGCATTGCAGCGGCATCAAATCCTGTGATCTCTTCTCCATTATATTTAACCATGCCACTGGTAGGATTAACTAAGTTCAAAATTGCTCGACCAGTAGTAGTTTTGCCGCATCCCGATTCCCCCACCAATCCCAAAGTACTACCTCGAGGCACAGTAAAACTAATGCCATCTACCGCCTTCACCCAGCTTTCTGGGCCAGAAAAAACACCTCTTCGCTCTGTGAAATGCACCTTAAGATTTTCTACTTCAAGAATGAAGTCTGATTCATCAATTTCCCGTGATACAACCCGCTGCATTGCTTCTATTCGATCGACTGCTCCAGGCTTTTCACTTAACTGGAACTGGCCAGCCACTTCGTTTTCTTCAAGGTAATCAGACACGGTAGGCAGCACTTTAAAGGTGGATTCCAAACGCGGCCTACACGCTAAAAGCCCCTTTGTATAGGGATGCTGAGGATGTTCGAATATCTGCAGAACCTCTCCCTGTTCGACGATTTTTCCTCGGTACATTACGCCCACTTGATTTGCAAGTTCGGCAATTACACCCAAGTCATGCGTAATAAATATTACTGAAACATCCAGGTCATCCTGCAACTCCTTAAGCAACCTTAGAATTTGTGCTTGGACAGTTACATCAAGGGCTGTTGTGGGTTCATCAGCTATGAGCACTTCAGGTTCAGTAATTAAAGCCATCGCAATCATTACCCTTTGACGCATGCCCCCTGAGAATTCGTGTGGGTAGGAATGAATCCTCTTCTGGGCATCATCAATTCCCACCTTTTCTAACATTTCAATAGCTCGTGATATAGCGTCTTTATAGGCAATCTCAGGCTCGTGAATTATGAGAGGCTCTATCAACTGCTCTGATATACGCAAATAGGGATTCAATGAAGTCATTGGGTCCTGAAAAATCATTGCAATCCGCTTGCCTCGCAAAGCCCGCAACAACGACTTGTCAGCATCCAGAAGATTCTTGCCGTCAAATATTGCTGTCCCGGCTTCAATTTTACCCGGTGGCTGTGGCACCAAACCCATGAGTGAATGAACTGTTACAGACTTTCCTGATCCAGATTCACCCACAATACCCAAAACTTCGCCCTTTTTAAGAGAGAACGAGATATCATCGACAGCCTTCACGACCCCATTACGGGTATGGAAGTAAGTCTTAAGATTTTCTACTTTAAGATAAGACATCCATTAATCCTTTGAGACGCGAACATCCAGAGCATCTCTTAATCCGTCTCCCAAGAAATTTAATGAGAACAAGGTAAAAGCCAGCACCATTCCTGGAAACAGCATTAGCCAGTAGTACTCCTCCAATACCTTGGAACCATCTCGAATCAACAAACCCCAAGAACTCATTGGAGGTTGAACCCCAAGACCCAAAAAGCTTAGGAATGCTTCGAGTAGCATCACGACAGGAATAGTCAAAGTGGTATATACAATGACCGGCCCAAGACAATTAGGAATTATATGACGAAGAACTATGCGCCATTGTGGAATACCCAAAGCAATGGCTGCCTCAACAAACTCCTGTTTACGTAGCGATAAAACTTGACCGCGTACAATACGTGACATGGTCAGCCACTCCACGGCTCCTATCGCCAGAAATAGATTCCAAATATTCCGCTCAAAGATGACAGTCAAAAGAATAACGAAAATAGTGAAAGGTAAGGCATAGAGGATATCAACAAACCTCATCATTAAATCGTCTACTCTTCCTCCAAAAAATCCGGCAATTGCACCAAATAGAACACCTATTGTGAGAGAAACCGCAGTTGCGCAAAGACCAACCATCAAGGAGATCCGACCGCCATAAAGGATACGTGTAAAGAGATCACGACCTAATTCATCAGTTCCCAGAAAATGCCCTCTTGATCGAAGCAGAATGAAGTTGGCCTGCGTTGGTTTATCTCCATCAATTTCAAAACCATTCTCTGTTATGGTAAACGCAGTCAGATTTGTATCTTCCCTCTGTTGGGCAACCCAAACTGAAAGCCCATAATCAGCTGGATCAATTTGCTGATGTAATAATTTCGAGTCTGCCGGCATAATTCCCACCTCACCTTCATATCCTTTAGCCAAAACAAGAGCACGCTCTTGAGTACAGGTCCCAAAAACCAATTGTTGGGTTTCCCAAGTAAATTGAGGACCCACAGCCCCCAATTCTAAGTTTTGAGTTTCGTATTTATATGGAGCCAACCAAGGAGCAAATAGAGAGAGTATGCCAAGAAGGAAAAGAACCGCTCCTCCAAAAATTGCCATCCGGTTTCTACGCAGACGAATCCAGGCATCTTTCCAGAGCGAACTAGGACTTTCTTTTGATAGCTCACTCATGTGGTACGTAAGCGGGGGTTCAGCCAGATTTGAAGAACATCGACCAAAAGATTTAACAGAATAATCAAGGCCGCAAAAAAGAGGACTGTTCCCATCACCATGGTGTAATCACGATTGAAGGCTGCCTCGACAAAGTGCCTACCTAAGCCCGGAATTTGAAAGATTGTCTCAACAACAAAGGATCCAGATATCAGGCCTGCCACCGCTGGACCAAGAAACGCAATCACCGGCATTAATCCACCTCGAAGAGCGTGCTTCAAAAGCACTCTCACCTCGCTAGCCCCCTTTGCGCGCGCTGTGCGAATATAGTCTTGGCTCATTACCTCCAACATTCCTCCGCGTGTTAGCCTTGCAATGTAAGCAGCATAAACCCCACCCAAAGTCAGTGCGGGCAGCACACGGTCTGACCATTGATCCCATCCCGATGCATTGAACCATTCTAACTTAAGAGAAAATATAAGAATTAATATTGGACCCATAACAAAAGTTGGAACACAGATGCCAATCATGGCCAGTGTCATGGGGGTATAATCCAGAATCGAGTTGGGTTTTACCGAAGCAACCATTCCCGCAGTTAATCCCAAAGCCAATGCCACCATGATTGACCACAACCCCAATTCTGCAGATACGGGGAATGCCTTAATAATCACCTCATTCACTTGTCGGTTTGAATGCTTAAATGAGGGCCCTAAATCGCCAACGACCAGCTTTCCCAAAAAATCGAAATACTGGGATGACAATGACTTATCCAATCCATAATGAGCCTCTAGTTGTTTCTTAATCTCCGGATCCTTAATCGGTTTTTCCCGATCGAAGGGTCCTCCGGGAGTAAGTCGAAGCATAAAAAAAGTGATCGTAGCGATCACGAATAAGACTGGAATGGCTTTTAGCAGCCGAAAAAAAATCAGTTTCCACATGGATACAGTCGATCCTTAATCCTCTGGTGAAATCGAAACATGCTTGTATGGGTGATGATTCAAAATCGTGGGGTACCAACCCTTTACTTTTGGATTGGCCAAGTACTTAGAGGTATAATGGTATATAGGAATAACTGGCATTTCATCCAGCAATATTGCTTCAGCCTCTTCAAACAGCTTGAACCGCTTTTGCCAGTTGGCCTCTTGTCCTGCGGCTTCAATAATTTGATCGAATTTTGCATTTGAAAACCCCGTGTAGTTGTTTCCTCCGCCAGTAAGCCACATATCCAAGAAAGTATTGGGGTCATTATAATCACCAATCCAGCCAGCCCGACTGACCTGATACTCCATTTTTTGCGATGTATTCAAATAAACCTTCCATTCCTCATTTATCAGTTCTATCTGAATTTTAAGATTGTTCTGCCACATCTGCTGGATAGCTTCCGCAATCCTTTGATGAGCCTCTGAAGTATTGTAAAGCAACTTCAGTTTAGGAAACCCCTTGCCCTGTGGATATCCCGCTTCAGCCAAAAGCTGCGCAGCCCGATCAGGATCGAATTCAATCTTTGGGCCACCGCTGTAAGTGTAACCACCTGTATCAGGCGGAGTAAAAAATGCTGTTGGCTTATCCACACGTCGCATCACATTACGCACAAGGCTTTCGCGATCAATGGATAGCGCCAAGGCCTGCCTCACTTTCTTTTTATCCAAGGGGGGTGCGGTAACGTTTAAACGATAAAAATAAACCCCAAGATAAGGATCGAGCCTCAGGTTTTCCGGATTCTTTTTGCGATACACATCTATTTTATTTAGCGGAATAGTATTTGAAATATCAATTTGGCCACTCCTGAAAGCACGCTCTTCAACCTCAGCGCTACTTATAGGCTTAAAGTTTATTTGTTCCAGCTTCACCTTATCTTTATCCCAATAGGTTGAACTCTTCTTAACCACGATTACGTCATTAACCTCCCACTTATCGAGTACAAAAGGACCATTCCCTACAAAATTACCGGGCCGGGTCCACGGGTTATTTGGAGAATCTATTTCGCCATATTTTTTTACTGTCGGAACATGCACGGGGAACCAGGAATAGTGATTTAATAGGGAGAGAAAATAAGGAGTGGGCCCTGCAAGAGTAATCTTTAAAGTATGATCATCCACAGCCTCAAATCCAACCTGTGAAAAATCTTCTATCTCTTTCTCATTAAATGCTTTGGCATTCTTAACGACATGCAACATATAGGCGTACTGTGAAGCTAGCTTAGGGGAGAGCATTCTTTTATAACTGAGAACAAAGTCTTTTGCGGTTACCGGATCACCTGTAGACCACTTCGCATTCTTTCGGAGATAAAAAGTCCATATTAAACCATCTTCACTCTTCTCCCAACGCTCAGCCACACCCGGAACAGGATGCAAATCCTTGGGGTCTTCTGCCACTAATCCCTCAATCAGGGCTGCCAATATATTGTGTTCAGGCACTCCAGTGACAACATGGGGATCCAACCCTTCTGGCTCAGCGCCATTGCCCAAATTCAGAATCTGTGTAGTAGATTCAGGATTGTCGGGTGAGTTTTCAGATGAGGGCTTACCACAGCCCAAAATAATACAAGCAACAAAGCTGATGATAAATAAGCGACCAAGCATGGTTCTCAGCGTGAGTTAAGCCACCCTAATCGGGCAAGCTGAATTTTTACTGTTTAGGGTTAGGTTGCGGGGCCTGTACTTGGGGTTCTTCCGGCAGTTCGTCTTCTTTAAGCCCTAGCACCGTACGCAGGCGCTTAGTTAAAGTAGGATCTTCCTCAACCAGAAACGCCCGCAAACGAGCTAATTTAACCCGTTCAAACGAAGGCAAACTAACCCGGTTTTCGGCAGCATTGGAAAATCGATCTGTGAAGCGTTGATGTAAGTTTTCTGCCATGGTTAAATGACTCGCTGCTTCTTCATCTTCACCTAGAGCTAGATGGGTATAATGGCGGATCATAAGTCCAATTAAAATAGCCAAAGTCTTATCAATGCTCCCTCGATCAACTGCATCCTTCAATCGGTTGAGTACAAACTTATCCATATCATAAGACCAACTACCATCTTCATTCCTCTTGCTACCGGTGAAATACATCATATTTTCCGGATAAGTTTTCAAAGAAATTTTCAGCCATTTTACCGCCTCTTCCTCACGATTATAGTAGTAATTCCATTCCACTACTCTCCTTAAAAAGTTCATATGCGCAATGTGGTATGTACCCTCAACATTTGCCTCTCGCTCCTTTGCCGCCAGTTCAGCCATATCAATGTAAGACTGGTGAGTTCGCTCAGTTAAATCCAAATTTGGAACAACCAAGAGCGGGTTACTAAAATACTGATCAGGGGGCACAGTAGCACCGGATGGAGTATTAAGCTTGCCCCGGTCAAAACTGTACATCATCGACTGGTAAACAAGCCTCTCCAATTTTCGTAAATCGTTTTCTTTGGAAGGATTGTGTCGACAACGCTTGAGACCTATCATCGCCCAGTAAATTGCCTGTGTTTCAGGTTTGCGCCAATCTAACGCATAAACAACTTCCCCGTCTGGCTTTTCCACCCTCCCATATTTCTCGTTTATGGACTTCATCTCACGCGGGTCCATTTTATAGATTTCTCGCAACCTTTTTACACGACCAGATACCTCGTCGTTGGGTGGATTAATTAATTCGTCAAAATTAGGAACCCCTCGCATAGCGTTGGCCTTAGCATCACTCCCCCAAAGCACACCGGTCATTTCCTGTAGCCACCGCATTTTATAGTACCGATGGTGATCGTCCATGTTGTGGCCAATCTTGTGCTGAAAAATCCAGCCTAATTCATGATAAATCAAAGGCTCCTGAGGATTGTATCTGATTCCCTTATCGCGCAACAAGCTAACTCCTTCTGTGACATATTTCCAACGCGTCTCCTTATCCGGATAGGTCACCGATATATTGTAGGCCATATTCCATGCACGATTGCGCCACACCATGGAAACCTGTGGCTGAAGTTGAGCAACCCACTCTGAAAGCTGCATTTGCTCCTGATACTTCTTCTTCAGTTGCATGTTATTAGCGCGCAACCAAAGAAAAGACGAAATAATACCACGGAATCCACCCAACGACTGGGTAGTCAAAGCCAAAAGTGGAGGAGCATCCTGTAGTGGCTCCAAATAAGTAGGGCTCAACTCACCGCGCTGGGAATTCAAGCTTCCTTGCATGACAAAAAGACCACAAAAACAGAGCAACATCGCCCCAACCAAAGCCACCTTTGGAGGCGTGTCCATTGTGTTACTACGGTTTTTGTCGTTCATCGGCTAACTCGAGTTGTACGATAATAAAAGATACCAAAGATGTACAATAAGGGAATAAGACCTGCAACCCACATAAAAAGCTGCCCATAATTGTCTGCAAGCGATGCAATACATAAAGCCAAAATACACACCGCTATAAAACCCAATAATTCCATACCAAATTGAGTATCAGACCCCCCGCCTCCTGATTCACTCGTTATAGCTAGCTGGCGATTAGATAGTATGAAACTCCCCAAAACGCCCAAGACTAGCCCGGACAATCCCCAGATATAACCGTAAGCTCGCATCAATTCTCCCCACGTAATACTTCGCCCTTCGGTTAATTTTTCAATGGGCGAGTACTCTTTAATCGGTTTAACCACTGTAACCATTACCTTAAAAACCGGCACTGCAACTTTATCTATATAAGACGTATCCTTTTTCCCATCAGTATAGGTCTGCATAATGGTTCCATCTTCGACAACTTCCTCAACTAACCCCAGAGAAGCAAAGGCAATCAGAAACCCTAGGCAGGCAAAAGCTGACATACCAAAAGACATAAAACTGCCGGCAAACAGACCCAACGCAGCCAATGCTCCCAGCCAGGCAAAAACAATCCCCAAACCACGTAAATAATTAACCAAAAACCCCGCCTCCTGATAAACCATCTCAACACCATCCCCACCAATCCGATTACGAGCATCGAGATAAGGCACTTTCAATTTCTTATCACTAGTGTTGATAAGAGCTACAGACATAATATTTTCATCCTCACTAAACATACTAATTTTCTTACCTTCTTCGTTTGAATCCAAAGAAACCCGCATAGGTATTTCGTGAACGGTTCTGGCGTCGAAACTTAACTGCCTCCCTGCAAACCGACGGCTTCCTGGCCCAATCTGAAACAAAATTGGATAAAGCGTGTCGGCCTTGTAAGCTATCTGGGTATCCTCAAAGTAAAACCGCATGGCGAATTCCCCATCTTCAGAAGGACGCCAAGTCATTGGCTTTTTAAAATAAAGCGCAAGGCCTTCGCCCGGATTAAGAATCTGAGAGTACCCCATCACATCCTCGGTGATCTGGTTGGTTGCCATCATGATTTCAAAGCTATCGAGCTGCCGAGTTTGTTTGGCAATTGGAACCCCTCGTAATTTCTCTCCTTCAACTTTTTGTCTCAACACTTGAGTAACATGCCGAGGCCAATATTGTTTAACTGTTTCTTTAACCCATGCATCCAATTTGACTGCTCGTATACTGGGAGGCGCATTCGTTGCCCCTTGAACAAGAAACAACCTTTCCACCCGAGGGGTCATCGCCATACCGTCACGAGCCAAAAGCAGTTCGCTCCTAAGTATATCTTCCTCTATGGATGCAATATCCTCTCTCATTTCTGCTATCGGACGCAAAAGGGGTTCCTTACCTCTGTTTTTAGCCTGAAACTGCGCTACCGAATCCTTGAATTGCTCGCCCATTACTGCAGTCAATTCGGCCAATAAGGGTTGAGAATCAGAAGAACTTAGAGGCATAGTCGGATTTTTGGAATCCTGAACAAAAATCGGGTTACCTGATCGGACTGTTGCCATAGCAATGTCCAAATCAGGTCGTGGTTCAATCTTTTCAAGTGCGTCCCAAGTCAGCTTTTTGGCACGGTATTGAACCATCCCGAAAACAATCCCTCCAGCGATAACGAGCAATACAAAATTCATACTCATGACGCCGATCCATTTCCCGAGCCATATTTGCCACTTGGCGATGGGCTTAGTCACAACCATCTGCAGATGAAAACCCTCGATATCATTGGCCAATGAACCCGCTGAAATCCATAGTGTAGCTGCCCCCATGATCACAGTAATCATGGACAGGGTATAAGTGATCAAAATCTGGGTCATTCCAGCCGCAGACCCATCGTCTTTGACGATCAATGGTAATCCCCCAACAGAAAGCGCCAGCAGGACCAACATTACCCAGAAAAATCTGTAACGAAACGAAGCCTTCCAAGTCAAAAAGACAATGGCTAATAATGGCTTAGCCATTATCAGTCTTCTCCCAGGAGGCCAGACAGCTTATCGTCCACCTCATCGAGGTTTTTCTTTTCCTCCACCTTCTTCTCAGTAGGTGACTCGACAACAGAACTTGTTTTGGATTTGGATCCTGAGAGCGAATCCAATTTAGCCTCATTCAGTTTGAGTTCTGAGGGACTCTCCTCTTCAACCGGTGATTTAGCTTTTCCAGCGTCCTTGTCAATCAATCGATTAAGCATTGTTTCTGCCTGAGAAGGGATGGGCTCATCTGCTTTTAAAAACTCAGCCACTTCACTGCCAGAGGTTGCTCCCGAAGTTTCATCGGACGCACGGGCCTGTTCTACAACGTTCAAAAAAAGGCTTTCAAGATTTTGTGAAGGATTATCGACCCTAATGCTATCCTTATCAGCATGCCGCTGCATCACCTCCATCACTTCCTTTTGGGCCGCTTCACTTAATGCCGGCATGGTAAACTGAACAGAATCACGCTCGGTTAGAAGCTCTTCGAGCGTTCCGTATTGCTGAACTTTTCCCCCGTAATATATCACAGCACGATCACACACATCTTCAACATCTGACAGGAGATGGCTAGAAAGAATCACCGTCTTACCCCGTGCCTTGAGATTTAGTATGAGATCTTTGATTTCTCGACAACCGATGGGATCTAACCCCGCAGTGGGTTCATCGAGAATAACCAAATCAGGATCATTTATCAGTGCCTGCGCCAGACCAATTCGGCGCTGCATTCCCTTGGAAAACTCTCCCACCGTCCGCATTTGCACCCCTTTCAATCCAACCATCTCCAGAAGCTGCTCCGAACGACGTTTCTTCTCCTCATTGTCCAAGGCAAATAAACCCCCAAAAAAATCAAGTGTCTCCTCAGAATTAAGGAAACGATATAAGTAGGACTCCTCGGGAAGGTAACCAATTCGCTCCTTTGTTTTTACATCACGGGGAGAACGACCAAAAATACGAACCACTCCACGGGTCGAGTTGAGCAAACCCAATAGAATTTTTATGGTAGTTGATTTTCCCGAACCATTAGGACCCAGAAGCCCGAACACCTCACCCCTGCGCACCTCAAAACTCACCTCATTAATTGCTTTGGCTTTTGGACGCCCCCAAAAATCACAAAAAATTTTTTCCAAGGAACGCACCACCACAATATCATCATGACTGGCTACATCATCAACTGCTGCGGAAGTTGGCTCAGAAATGTCCATTCGATTCTCTCTTATACGGTTGCAGTAGCCACCTCTTCTGATTGAGATACCTCAGATCCCGAATCTTCCTCTTGATCAATTTGGGAGTCCTCATCATAAGCCTCCATCTCTTCACCCTCTTTAACCAAACGTGCACTATTTAACACAACAATAATCGCACCCAAGAAATTGATAATGGCAGCCAACACCGGATAAACCTGTGTGATATCCTCTGGCGGGCTGGATCCGAGGGCTATCAAAAATCCAGTCACCAGTTCATGGGGAAGGGTCGCTCCAACTAGCCCTACTACTACCACCCCCACACCGATCAAAAAGTTAATATTTATTATCGATCTGGTCATCTTCGAAAGCCGCATCAAAAATGGCAACCTACGCAAGTCACTACTCATCAACGCAATAGTAGCACTCTGAATAGCTACATCGCTTCCGGCAGCACCCATGGCGATTCCAATATCACCCGCCTTGAGTGCAGGAGCGTCATTCACCCCATCACCAACAAATGCAACCGTATATCCACGGTCACGCAGATTTTCCACATACTTGACCTTCTCTGCTGGAAAACAATCCGCTTGCACATTGTCACAACCAACCTCCGCAGCAACACGCTCCGCTACAGGGGCACGATCGCCGGATACAATCGCGAGCCGACCAACCCCTTCTTCAGTTAATTCACTCAATGACTCACTCGCCTCAGAACGAATTTCATCAGTCATCCCAACCCATCCAACAAACTTACCATCTCGCGATACATGCACTAAACTGTAACCTTCGGTTTCATCCAAATCCACGGATTGGGCGATGTCCCCTTCCACGTTGTTTTCCTCCAGCCAAACTTGGCGACCCACCAATACTGACGAACCTTCCAAGGAGGCAACAACCCCTTTACCAGCCGTTTCCTTAAAATCTTTCGGTTCAATGAGGTCTACTCCCGCTTCATCGGCTAAAGCTAAAATCGCTTTTGCGGTTGGATGTTTACTATACCGCTCAGCTGAAGCGGTTAGGATCAACAGCTCGGCTGGTTTAATTCCCTCCACAGGCTTCAATCGACTGACCTTGAGAGTGCCGGTTGTAATAGTGCCGGTTTTGTCGAAGATAAACGCGTTTATTTTTGCGGCTAATTCGATATCACTTACCTGCTTGATCATAATCCCCAAGCGTGAAGCGGAAGCAACAGCAGCAACCATGGCTGTGGGAGTAGCTATGATAAAGGCGACTGGGCTAGCTACAATGAATACTGAAATCACTAGATTCATATTTTGTGTAAAAGCCCAAAACAAAGCTCCTATCACCAACACCAAGGGAGTGTAAAAACCCATGTACTGATCCACAATCTTCTCAAAATGCGTCTTGGATTGGGCTGCCTGCAGAATCAGTTCCCGTACTCTACCAAACTCCGTTTCCACGCCCACCTTGGTTACTTTTACCTCCAAGACTCCATCAATATTGATCGTACCCTGAAAGACCGTATCACCGGGGTTCTTGTCCACGGGCAAAGATTCACCGGTAATATTGGCCTGATTGATCGACCCGTTGCCGGTAAGAATATCGCCATCCGCAGGCACATTATCGCCAGGTCGAACTCTGATCAGATCCCCGACCTGCAAATCATTTGCTGCAATCTCTTCTTCATCCTCTCCATTAATCCGCCTTGCCTTAGTAGGGGCACGTTCCAGCAACCTTCGAATCGCTTCCTGAGCCCCAGAGGCGGTACGGGATTCTATCATCTCAGCTAAAAGCATGAAAAACGCCACCAATCCAGCCGCGTGATATTGCCCTTGAGCAAATGTAGCCAACACGGCAATCGCCACCAACTCATTGGTCGTCAGCAACCCCTGCCGCAAATCCTTAATGGTAGTACGAAATATGCGAATTCCAAGAATGACCGCACCTATCATAGCACTGAAATCGCCTACTCGGGATTCTTCACCCAAAATCCAATCAGCCAAAAACCCATTAACGACAAATATAATACCCGCAAAAATGTATTTTACGGTCGTTGCCGCAGAGGAATCCTCCTCATTTATCACCTCGGGCGTATTAGTCTTGGTTTCCATTTCTTTTTACTTCTCTACCTCTGGGGGAGGTTGATTAATAAGCAACCGAAGCTTTGTCGGATTCAATTTCCCACTCTTTGAAATGAGATAAATCTTAATGTCATCATTTTCAGAGATACGCTCCATGCTCTCAAAATATAACTGTTCCATATAGCGCCTCCGAGAAACCGGATCGGGATATTTTTCTACAATTTCCTTAAATCGATTCGCCAGAGAATCCACTGAAGCTCGCATTGCCTGTGCCTGATTATTAGCCTGATTGCGAATGGTAGCCACATCACCAGAAAGGGCATTAAGAGAGGATCCCCCTGTGGATCCATTGTCAGTATTGATCGCGCGATAGATAGCTTCAGCTTCACTTTTCGCCGAACTCAAAGCTTCTTCTCTTTGGGCAGAAACACTATTGAAGCTATCATAAGCCTTTTGAACCATGAAAGGGAGTTTCACATCTTTTCCACTCACATTGATTCGGGTCACTTCCACTCCAAGTGAATAGTTCCTGACCAGATTACTCACCCGTCTCTTTACCGCTTCTGCAAATCGGGTCGGATTTGTTAGAATGTCAGAGAAATTGAAATCAGAAGCAGAGGAAGTAATCCCATTATCTAGAATATACTGCAACACATCCGTTGCCTCGGCAAAAGCGAACTTAAAACGTTCCGGATCAGTGACCCGATAAGTCATTTCAGCTTGGATATGAAGAATCTTGTCATCTGAAGTTATTACATAACCGTCAGATGCCGCATCTACTGGGCGATCCCCCGGACTTTCTCCTATTTCAATGCGGCCAATCGGCGCATGCCACGCCGCGTTAGACCTCAAGGGACTCTCCCGCTTAATCTCCACTTTTTCCTCAATCGGGTAAGGCCATGCGAAACGTATACCAGGCTTATACACCTCAACAGGATCCGTGGTCTGAACCTGGCCAAAACGTAGTTCGATAGCTCCTGATTTATCCTGATCTACCGAATAGGTGTTAGAAAAAACCAGGTATATAACCAGAACAGCAATAACAAGCTTTAGGATTACAAAACTGCTCTGCAAAGCCTGCTCCATCGCCCGTGAACCTGCTTCGCCGGACAAATTAGCCTCCGTTATCTGGTCTAGTTCTTCGGAATCTTGAGACATATCACTCTATTCACCGTGCAGATTAATTTACTTTTCTGATTTTTCTTCCTTGAGAGGAGAATCCAAACCTCTCAATAAGCCAAAGGGCCCCATAGTATCATCCAATATAAGGGTTGTTTGTTTTTTTACTGACTTCTCCAATGCCTCGAGCTGCATGAGGAAAGTAGCCAATTTCGGGTCCTGCTCCATCAATTTAAACTGTGCCAACGCATCGGTTTGGGCTGCCGCCAATGTAGCACTGGCCTCAGCACGGGCTTTTTGAAGGGCTGTCTCTTTATCATTCTGTGCCTTGGCCCGAATGGCATTAGCCTCCTGATGGGCAATATGCACAATTGTCCCGGCTTTATTCGTCCATTGTGTCACCATTGCGTTTAGAACAACATCCAAACTACTCTGTGGCACGCCTACCTTTCGAATACCCACAAAACTAATGTCTACCCCAAGATTGTTTTTAGCATTCTTTTGGGCTTCCACGAGAATCGATTGCTCTAACTTCTGTAGATCCACATTGGAATCATCGGCGGAACCTCCAGTTCGAATAAAACTCCCGAAACTGGTTGCAACCGTATTAACCTGATTATTTTTCTCTGTGTCGACAATTTCAAGAAGCTGCTTCTCCGCATCCTTCATTCGTGCTTTAACATCTTTACCATTGGTATTGGACATGAATTTACTGGGGTCTGAAATTTTCCATCCAAAGTAAAACTGCATCATCACGCTTTTTCCATCGCGAGTCATTACCTGATCATACCGGGTAGTCTTGACGTGAATCCGTTTATCAAACTTATAGACGCGTTCGATAGGCCATGGCCATTTGCCTTTGAGACCAGGTTCGGTGATTGGATCACTATTCTTACCCAACCGATTTACAAAGGCCACTTCATCCTGTCGCACCTGATAGGTGAACATGTAGGAGCCAAATATGACCAGCAGGAGTCCGAAGATTACAATGTTAACGATTTTCTTCATGGTTAAATCTATTTTTTGTCATTCGCTGAAGGAACCCGAATATCAGTCATCCCTCTACGGATTGCCTCATGCAGGTCGAGATCCACCTCAACATCATGATTTTGGGAGGCTATCACAAATTTACGGGCGTGTTCCACAGCCCTCTCAAAGGTAGTCAAATAAAGCCACAACGGATATACATTACTTGCCTCGTTAAATGGCTTTTGGGAACCCGTTTGTCTCTGAGAGCGCGCCTTGGCCTCCATACGCAAAAGATCAGAGGTCACTTTTGCGTCATACCGTATCAGATCAACCTCATTGGTTCGTTCAGCATCGAGTCGTATTTTTTCCTGGCCAGCTTCAAACCCATCTAGCTGGCTAAATAATCCATCGGCAATTGGCTTTTCAAATGCCGCCGCAACCGGCATAGGACTCAATCCTTGAGCTTCTTCGCCAGGCGGAGCTGGCTCGCTACCACGCTCAATCACATTTTCAGGCGACTCAGCCGGAGGACGGAGATTGGCCACCCCTACAAATAATATTTCAACACCCATATTATTTACTTTTTGCTGGATGTTTTCTTTGAGTACTTGCTGGGCATTTTTTCTGCCTTTGATAAGTAAGTCCTCAAAATTATGGTTGAGAAAATAGTTCATCACTTCACGAGTAGCTATATTCTTTAACAACTGCTCTGGGTCCGAATAAAGCAACCAGCCATCCTCCAATCCCTTCACCTCACCTTCTCCGGCACTACGAATGCGATACTGAACCGGAACACTGGCAACCATGAGGTTGGCTTCCACCGTCTCATCTCCGCTTCCTACAAGAAAAAATAACTCCCCAGTCTTCTTTTTCGATTCATAATCCTTCCCACTGGGTTCAAGCCATAAACCCGGGCGGTCTTTAAATTGGGGTGGTATTTCATCCTCTCCCAAGGGCTCCAAACCGACATGAAACGTGTGAACTTGATCAGGATTGAAAACTTTAACCGACGCAAACGGCCATGGTAACTTTAGGTGGAAACCCGGCTCTAAAAGGGCGGGTTGTTTCCCCGAGCGAGCTCCATCCAAAAACCTACCACGCTCGGAGGGTTCAATTACAACAATGGTAGTCGATAGCCAAAGAACGATAATTTGCAGACCTACAACGACACCCAACCTTTCCCTCAAAAACTGGTACCCGGATGTTTGAGATACTTTAAAGCCAAACTGATAATCAAGGACATGCCCTACAGAGGTGAACAGATTCTCTGGTTTGGCGACTAGGCCGATCATTCGGCTTTGATATAAGAGTCTCTTTTGCCTCCCGGCCACTTTTGGACGAAACCACTCCAGTACAACGCTAAGGGCATTCTCAACCGCGATAAATGCGAGCAGCAGCAGCAAAATACCTCCAACATACACATCGACCTTGGCATTCTTGAATGAAACCGCAATAACCGCAGCCCACGTAAAATTCAGATAAGCCAGAAAGAGAATGTAATCAGAAGCAGGCTGTAAAAACCGTTGTTTTTCAATGCGTGCTAATTTGGAGGCAAATTGACCGCGTAAGAACATAATCAAACCAATCAGCACTGCCCCAAAGAGTGCGACATACTTACCTTCCACCATCCAACTATCAATTGTCGCCTTCGCAGGTATGAAGCGTACTATAAACACATACAATAATGAGGAGACCTGCAGAACAAACATGATTACGGCCGCACAAGCTATACCATACGTTTCAAACTGATCAGATGACCTTTTGGCTGGCAGCACTTGACCTTCTTCAAACAACGCCTCAGCCGTGGCTCCAGCCTGAATTTCCTCCAGCTCGCGAGCTTCCAATTGCTCACGTTTTTTCAGGTACATATGCAGTAAACTGATTGTTGCCACAACAAAGGCCACTCCCATAAAAGCCCAGATTGCAAAGGCAGTTATTGAGCCAGTCACCAACGACAAGACACCATAACCCAAGGTACACCCGGCCATAATGATCCAGTTTATTGCACCGCCTCTTACCTCGATTTTATCAGTTATCTTCACCACTTAATTCCCGATTCTCAAACAACCAAATTGCAATGGACAAGGCCAAGGTTACGTACAGAAACACATACATACCAGCCGTACCAAGATACTTCACAGGCACTGTCCCTTGGTCGTACTCTGTCTTAAAACGTGTCTCTCCCAACTCATCCGCCTGTACATTCACTGAATCGGAGAGCCAGAAAAGCTGCCAGTTGGGCACTAAAACGTAAAGAATTTTTGCCCAAACTGAACCTCCTGTAATACCAACTTCTCGTTCAGTTGAGGAATCCCACTTGTTTAGTTGGCCGTTTTCGAGCTCAACCCAGAAGGCCAAATGACCCGGAACTACAGGCGTTTTCACTTGATCCTCCAATCTACGGAATGCAGTAAGATCTTCCTCTTTTGACTCATCACGCTCAATAACTGCCTCACTCTCGGCTAACGCCTCCTCCATTCGAGGCAGAAGAGTCAGATCCACAGAATCCCCCGGAAACTGCTTTGGCATTAGACGGCGTCCTAGCCTGATCATTTCCTGTTCTACTGGCACGTTCCAGCGCTCTTTGAGGTCATAATCCAGCAATCCCTTCAAACGTTCATAGTCAATTTGAACTACATTCGTTTGCACACTCCCCAAGCAGATTAGCCTCTCTTGCGATTTAAATGCATTCAATTCAGGTTTTGATCCTGTTACATCAACTTCCACACGGTAATTCATATCTGCCAATCTAGGAATCCCACGTATCTGAAGACGACAAACAGAGTAGTTGCCAGCCTGATTATCAGGTGGACTCCATGTCATATATTCACCCGGGCGCAAAAGACCTCCTCCTTCCGCAGATTCTCCCAATAAATAGTCCGACATGAGACCGACAATAAAAACACCAGCACATATCAACATGGTAGGCATCCATCCAAGACGCGTGGAACACATCACGGCAATTGCCGCCAACACCCAAAGGGCCATCAAAATGAGAATTGCCAGCAGCGTGAGCGACCAATCCACATCATCAGCAAACCCTGCTTTTTCAGCAGTAGGAATAGGTTTGCCATCAGCGTCTATGCCTGCACCAGAAGTGAAAATCCAAATATCAGAAAATTTCGCAGAAATACCTGCACCCGAGTCAACCAACCACCAAGCACGTTTTTTATCCTGAGTACATACTGTTAAAAACCCTAATGTCATCGAAACTGCCAACATTCCCATAGCCCATGGTACAAACGGTTTCTGAAAGAAATAATTTGCCAACCCAGCAAATATAAATGCCAATGCTATAAAAATCCCTAAGGTCATTACTCCTACAATATCCGGATTTCCATAAGCATCATATGCTTGACGACTGGCCAAAAGCAGGACAATCAAATTGAGATATGTTCCGACACTTAATCCGCCAATGATGCCCAAATATTTGCCAATTATAAAATGCATCCGGCCTACTGGTTTGGAAAGTACAGCCAAGGCGGTGCCGGTCGAAATTTCTCGGGAAAGAGATGAAGAGGCACAAATCACCGCAGCCAAGAGTCCCGAAATAAACATAACCGACAGAGCTCCATCCTTAACCATCTTGATATCGGCGTTGACCGGGCTCAAATCCGTTCCACCAAAACCAAAATAGGGCACTGCTGCCAAAATGATTATGAGAAGAGAAGACACACAGAACAGCAAAAGGAAAACTGGCTGACGAACCAGTTCCATAAAAGCATTAAAGGCAATGATGGGAATTTGCCGCATTGGTTTCCGCTAACAGGGGGCCGCGAATCATACGCAAGTCATACTTAAAGGCAATGCGAAACCAAACATCATTTCAAACGTTGAATCTCGACATTTTCCCATTTTTTAGGTAGTTTCAAAGTCTCGCGTGGTGGGCACCCGCGTTTTAAGGAGGTATTTCAGTGGTGAATCCGATCGTGCAATTTGTCGCGCGAAACAATGGCCAAGTAGTGGCCTGTTTTGACTTGGTTCTAGGCGATTACTCGATCGGCCGGGATCCAGCCTGTTCAATCACCCTAAACAGTCCGGATGTATCTCGAAAACACGCCCTACTCACCATCTCTGATGAAGAAATTACCCTTGAGGATATCGGGGGACGTTTTGGTACTTTAATCGAGAACAGGCAAATTGTTGGAAAAGTTCGAGTACAATCAGGCCAATCATTTACCCTTGGACGAACAAGTGTAGAGTTAAGTTTAATCGAACAGACTCAAACTACACCTCAATCAGACGCTTCCGAACGTTACGAGATTTCTCGACAACTAGCCAAGGGCGGCATGGGCGAAGTTTATCTAGCTCTAGACCGTCAACTCCATAGACACGTCGCTCTAAAAGTAATGACCCCTAAGGTTGCTGAAGACAGCGATCTCGCTCAACGTTTTACTCAAGAGGCCATGGTCCTGGGAAGACTTGACCATCCTCACATCGTACCCATACATGATCTGGGTGTCGATTCTCTCGGCAGGAATTATTACGCTATGAAATTCGTTCGTGGCACTACATTGAAAGAAGTCCTGCAAGGGTTACGCCGCGGCCAATCATCCATAGTCGAGCGTTACCCGCTATCGCGGCTGCTCGATGTTTTCAGCAAGGTGTGTGATGCAGCTGCCTACGCCCACTCGAAAGGGATTATCCACCGAGATCTTAAACCAGCCAATATCATGATTGGGGAATTCGGTGAAGTGATGGTGATGGATTGGGGTATTTCAAAAATTCTGGATAAACCTGAGAAAAAAATAATTACTAGCAACCGTCCTAATTCCACCAGTGGCACCCAATATGGAACTGTCATGGGGACCCCTAGCTTCATGGCTCCAGAGCAAGCGGAGGGTCGTTTGGAAGAAATTAACGAACGGACTGATATCTATTCACTGGGAGCAATCCTATATAACATACTTTCCCTGCATCCACCCATTAAAGGCAGCAGCACTGACCCCGAAGTAATGGAAAAAATTAGATCGGGGAGTATCATTCCTCCGAGTGCCTATAATAATCAGTCAAAAAGTACAACTGTACTACTCCATTGCCCGGAATTTCAGGTGCCCGAGCCTCTCTCAGCTGTAGCGATGCAAGCTCTATCAAGAAATGCCTCTGATCGGTATCTAGATGTTCACTCTCTTCAGCGGGAAATAGCTGCCTTCACTGCTGGATATGCCCCTAAAGCTGAGAAGGCGGGGTTGCTGCGCCAGCTACAACTTTCGGTGCGCAGGCACTCAGCTTTGTTCACTGCCTGTAGTGTTATCTTTCTTCTCACTATTGTATTCGCAGGTCATGCCTACTGGAGTGGTCAGCAGCAGGGTAAAGCCATCTCTCGTTATCAGGCAATTGCACCCCAAAGCCACAAGTTAGCTGGACAGTTGATGAATAGAGGACTTTTTTCTGAAGCACTGCCACCTTCTGAAATGGCCACCCAACTCGCACCTGATAAGGCTGCTCACTGGTGCCGTTTAGCAAGAATTCAATTGGCACTCCACTACCCTAGCTCAGCACTAAACTCAATTAATAAGGCAGAAGAACTGGCTAATGAAGACACTTTTATCTCACAGTCAAGAACCTTATGTGAGCAGCTTACAAAAGAATATGGAGCAGAACAGCTTCCATTACACGCATTGGGAAAAGTGTTTTATTGGCAACGCAAAAGAGGCATGACAATTGACGCGAGGTATACCCTAAAACGTATCGAGATTGAAAAAACAAATTCGTGGAACACGGCCCGTGGAGTAATGAGTGAGCTGGGACTATCAGGGCGCATGCAACGTGACAAGCATGGCTATCTGAAAATCAATCTTGCAGGAACCAAAACAGAAGATCTCTCAGGGTTCATGCGTCTACCGATCTGGTCACTTAATCTGTGGCAAACCCCAGTACGAAATCTGAATGCCTTGAAGCAAATGCCACTAAGGCAATTATCTTTGGCTTATTCTCCAGTCGATGACCTTCGCCCCTTGCGCGGAAAACCATTGCAATCCCTAACAGTTGCCTATGCTCCAGTCGAAGACATATCACCCTTAGAAGGCGCCCCCTTGGTTCACCTCCATCTGAGCAGCACCAAGACAAAAAACCTATCGGCACTAAAGAAAATGCCCCTTAAAAGCTTGCATCTTGATCAGACACCCATCACCGACTTAAAACCCATAGCCGGTTTACCGATCCGAGAGTTACGATTAGACGGATGCGAAAATCTGAAGGACCTCTCACCTTTGGCTCAATGCACAGAACTTGAGGTGCTCATCTTACCAAGGAACCACGGCAACATTGATTTTTTACGCAACCTTCCAAGGTTAAAACAACTTTCATACCGATATGACAGCAATCCAAAAAATATGGAGTCTGCCTCAGAGTTCTGGCGCACAAGGAATATGGCCGCTAGAAACTAGTGCCCCAACGGGTTAAATCCGCCCATCAAATCTCCTGCTGTTTCCACCTGTAATTTACTTAGTTTGGAAGCTAGTTCTTCCGCCGATTTTTCGGAACCTTTTACTTTTGCCTTTTCAGCCAAACGCAACCATTTCAAAGCCTCAACTGGGTGACTATCCTGAATGGCTAAACCCCGAGCGTATTGCGCTTTAGGTTCGCCGTACTCAGCTAAAACAATTTGCAACCGAGTTTCATGGTCTTGCGGATGCTCCCAAGCACGTGAACGCTTTAAGCACTCCAGAATGTCATCTGGCTTTAGCCCTGCACTAATTGCAGCCTGCAAGCTACGCAAACTGTTTTGCTGCTCATCTGCTGGAGTTGCCTTTCTAACTACAAGCATCCAGTAATAGGCCTCTGGCAAATTCTTGTGCATTCCATAACCTTTCGCACAAGCGACAGCATAATCCAACTGCGCCCCACGAAGTCCCAACTTTGCAGCCAAGTTCCAATAATGAACTGCTCTTTCAGGATTTTTTTTCATTCCTCGTCCCGCCATCAACATTCCTCCCAAGTGGTGACTCGCGCTAGCTGAGCCCTGACGCGCAGCCGCATCCAACCACCTAAGAACAGCCGAAAAATCTACTTTAATACCTGCACCTTGTTCGTAACGGTTTGCAAGTTCCAGCTGAGCCTTGATCTCACCTGTTTCCGCTCGCTTTATAAGTGCATCGATATCAGGTCCATTTTGAGGAGGGTTAATCTCTAACCGACTTAAAAGATTCGAGGCTTGTTTGGCGTATGAAGGGTGTTTCTGAATAGCAGCCTTTTGTATCCAGTCCATACCTGACATTATATTCTGACGGCAACCAATACCTCGAATATACAACAACCCCAGTTCAATTTGAGCCTGGCCATTCCCAGCCTTCGCAGCTTTTTCAAACCAATGCTTTGCTGTAGTCGGGTTTCGGTTCACTCCGCTACCCTGCAGATAAGCTGTAGCCAAATCCAACTGAGCCTTTACATGCCCCACCCTAGCTGCCTGCCCAAATAGTTTTGCGGCTTCAGTTAAATCCTTTTTTACACCAACTCCTCTGGCATACAGAATGCCCAGTTTACTACGCGCATCAGAATCTCCCTTTTCCGATAACTTCTTCAACCCAATAAATGATTCAAGAAATAGCTGTAAAGCTTCAGGCTGATTTTTAGGGCCGATACCTCCTGTGTAAATTATAGACGCCAACCGATATTGAGCTTTGGGGTTGCCTTGATCAGCGGCTTTTTTTGCCCAATGATAAGACTTTCCATAATCTTGCTCCACGCCTATAGCTTCAGAGTATTTTTCTGCAAGTTGATATTGAGCCTCAACATCCCCTTTTTCAGCCTTTCGCAGAAGAACCGTAAGGTCATTGGCTGACAAACCAACAACTGTAAGTGGAACTATTAAAAGAAAAATACGCATAGCTACCTTCACCGTTTTGGTTTGAAAACTCGCACCTGTTTTTTGGCATCTATAATCTCATCTATTCCCATTCCATGGTCCTTTATCATCTTTGAACGCTCCAATAATGCCTCCTCCTTTCCTTGGTTAAGAGCCAATGTATACCAAACATAAGCTTTAATGAGGTCAGGTTCGACCCCGTCACCTAAAGCAAACCGCCGAGCCAAATCTATCTGAGCTTGAGCTTTTCCCTTATTAGCCTCTTTGACTGTTAACTCCAAATCATTCACTTGCCCAACAACAACCTTTTTATCAGGATTATAGCGATCGTTCGGGACAAACTGATCTGCTTCAGCTATCGCACGTTTGATATCTGACGGGTCCAATCTCTTCTGTAAGAAGTTCATTTCTGATTCCAACCCTTTCAAACCTGCTCGTTGAGCCAAAGTCAACCACCTATATGCATGACGCATATGATCGATACGCTTGGGTAATTTTGACTGCAAAATACCTTTCCCTTCGGTGTAAAAAAACCCCAGAAGGCGTTGGGATCTTGCATCCCCTTGCATGGCTCCTAGTCGCGCCCATTTAGCAGCCTCTTTGTAATTCGGACCATTAAGCTTTCCTTCCATGTTAATAATCGCCAACCCTCCCTGCGCTGGTGAATAATTCTGATCAGCAGCCTTTTGTATCCATTTCAGCCCCCCTTTAAGATCCTGCTTCACCACATCGCCAGTGTATAATAACTCACCTAGCAAGGTCTGCGCCTCCGCGTCCCCCTTGTCAGCAGCTTGCATAAACCATTTAACTGCATCTGCAGCTTTACCTTTTGGCAATCTTCCAGCCAGAGCAACACGGCCCAGCGCAATCATAGCAGGCGTGCTTCCTTCCGCCGCAGATTTTTTAAGCCATTTACTCCCTTTTTCAAAATCAGGCTCACCAAAACCTCCTCGAATATACTGATCCCCTAAAGCCTCCATGGCTGATACAAACCCTTTCTGAGCAGATTTTAACAGCCAAGTTTCACCCTTCTTTGGTTCTTTTTGAGACAAATAAAAATCACCAAGACTATACATTGCCTCACGATCACCAGATTCTGCTGTCATAATCAAATTATCTAATCGAAGAGATAGTTGAATACTAGTGGAAGCTCCCTCCAGACCCAAAGAATTGTTAGCCGATACTGTAGTCTCCTCCACTTTATACTCATTGACACGTTTTAGGAGGTCTAACTGTTTTGCTTTGAGGCTATTAACTTGCTTCCATTCTTCCTCGGAGAAGAACTGTTTTTGCCTTTTTCCGATAAGTTCTTGAAGTTGATCTAAGCGGTTTTTTGCAGCCCCTCTGATCTTTTTATTGTTAGAACGGACTGCAATCGAAAACCAAAAGTATGCTTCTGCAAGGTCTTTTTTTATCTCGGATTCAGAGCCGAAGAAATACATCTCCCCGATGAGGTGCTGAGAAGAAGCGTCCCCTTGTGCTGCCGCCCTACGAATCCAACGCAAAGCCTCCTTGCCGTCTATTTCCAAACCAAGCTTACCCTCACCTAAAGCCTTACCGAATTCTCTTTGCGCTTCCTTCAAGCCAGACTCGGCCGCCTGCTTCAAGTAACGCAAGGCATCCTCCTGAGAAACAGTCTTTTGCCCTTCAACAGCATGCACTATCCATAAGGTAAATGCAGCAAGCGCAAACCCCTCATCGGCAGCAGTTTTGTAGAAAACCGACGCCTTGAGGCTATCCTGCGGAGCTCCAATGCCTTTACGACTCAATTCCCCGGCCCAATATGCTGCCTGAACATTACCCAAAGCAGATGCTTCTCGAAAATTTGCGTTAGCCTTTTCATTATCAGGGTTGAAGCCGGGAGTTTTAACCAAACCCATATGGTATAGTTTCCCCATCTTAAAAAGAGCATCGGGATTATCTCCCTCAGCCAATTTTTCAACAGCAGGCACAGCCTCAGCTAATAATTTAAGCCCTGCCTTAACATCCTGATTTACACCGTGACCCAGAAGCTGCATGACCGCGTAGCGATATTTTGCCAGCGGATTACCTTTGAGCGCTCCCACATGAGCGTAATCCGCTGCCTGCCCCAAGTCGCGTTCCACCCCATCAGCCCAGTAAAGAGCCTCTGCTAAGTCATAAGCAGCCTGCACGTCGCCATTGTCAGCCTTTTTCTGTAGTTCTCTTAGTTTGTCTTCACTTCGAATGAGTGAACAGAAGAAACATAAAAAGAAAAATATCCGAAAAATATACATTATTTGTTTAGCAGGAGGCTATTTTCAGGAGGATAATACACATGAACTTTATTTCGTATACGCTTTTCTTTTTCACTCATTTTTTGTTCGAATATTTCCTGAGCCAGACGTTCCTCAATTAATTTGTGTACGTCTGTCAGCGGGATTTCAAATTTATCCCACCGCTTTTCCACATAAAGTATGTGGTAAGCCTCCTCATCAAAAGTAAACCCAGCCTCTTTTTCCTGAAGGGAAAAAACTTCCGCAGTCATCTCTTTACTTAATCCAACCGGATCATTCTTATGCACGTACCCTTTGTGAGTATTGTTGGCAAACCCAAGGCTAACAGCAAGTTCCTTAAACCCGGCAAGCGACTTAACTTTAACTGTCATTTCTTGCACCTTAGCCACATTAATGCCTTCTCGGCCACGAGGAACACGGATGCCATATAAATCCACTGTTTCCCCTTTGTCGTTTACATTCGGATTCTCAGAGTAATACTTCTTTATTGCAGCTGGAGATACTTGAACCGTTTGACGTACAGCAGATATAGCATTGTCTAGAAGTAATGCATCCCACAACTCAGCTTCACGTTTTTGTATCGTTTTCCCCAGATTTCTAAGATTCTCAATCATCATTTTCCGGTTGTTGTTATACCTGCTTTTGAGTTCTCTTTTCAGAAGCAATTCCGGCACACCAGCTGGCTCTACATAGCCCTCGCGGCTCTTAATACTGATAATCATCAAGGCATCTGCCTCGAGTTTCTTTTGGGCCAAAGCAAATACTGCTGGTGTTACTGTTTCAGCTGGACCTCCAGCTTTACGTTCCACATCCAGCTGTGTGATAACTTTTTGTCCTCCTACAATCGCTTTAATGGAGTTGGACACCCTCTTCTGTTGTGTCCACGCATGCTGCGATAAGACAACGCCTGCAATAATGAAGATTATCACTCTCATTTGAAATAAATCTATTCAGAGAGTAGTCGTTGTCAAGGGCCGCTCATTCACCGATAGCTGTGTTGGAAGATACCCAATCTAGATACTTTTTACTTCCGAAATTTATAACCCAAGAGACAAACTCGGGTGTATCATAGGGATGTACCTTCAGTACATGTGCTTCCAGTTTAGGTAGATTTTCTGTAGTGGTTTTCAAGATCAATAAAATCTCTTTCTCGCAACATAGTTCCCCTTCCCACCAATAGTGAGATTCTAGACCAGATAAGATATTGGCGCAGGCAGCCAATCTATTTTTTAAAACGGTTTTGACCAATTCATGAGCAACTTCCATATCGGGCACAGTAACAAGGGCGATGTGATACATGGGGTTATTATCTATTTTGGTATTTAATAAATCAATCTCGCTCCCTACTATCTTGGCCATGAATCAAATCAATCTCTCGGATCGAAAGGCAGTTGTCACCGGGGGTGGTCGCGGCATCGGGCTTGCCATTGCCAAACGTTTAATGCAATCGGGCGCAGATGTAAGCTTATGGGATATAGACACTGAAGCTGCTGCTCAGGCAAAAACTAGCCTAAGTAAATATGGCGAGGTTGAAACCCAAACCGTTGATTTAACCGATGAAGATGCGGTTGCTGCCGCAACAGAAGCCACAATTAGAGGGCTGGGACATATTGATATACTTTGCAACAATGCAGGGATCGCCGGAGGCATCTACAAAACATGGGAATATCCCGTGGAGGAATTCCGCCATGTGATAGATGTGGATCTGAACGCTGTATTCATCTGCTGCCGCGCCGTGGTGCCACATATGCGCGAGCGCGGTTACGGGCGGATCATCAATACCGCTTCCATTGCTGGAAAAGAGGGTAATCCCGGTGCAAGTGCATACAGTGCCGCCAAAGCGGGTGTTATCGGTCTTACCAAAAGTTTAGGAAAAGAATTAGCTCAGAATGGAATCTGCGTGAACTGCATTACTCCCGCCGTAATCAATACAGATATACTCAAACAAGTCACACAACTACATATCGATTACATGCTCAGCAAAATTCCCATGGGCCGCTTCGGCGAGGTAGATGAAGCCGGTGCGCTGGTTGCTTGGCTTGCCAGTGAAGACTGCTCCTTTACCACGGGCAGCGTATTCGATCTTTCCGGAGGGCGAGCCACCTATTAAATTCCATTCTTATGAATCAAGAAGAAGCCAGTGGAAAAATCAAGGATCACTGCAAAACTATTGCCTTGGAAATGATGGATCTAAATCCAGCTATCACCTGCCTTGACGACAAGGAAACACAGGAAGCACTCTTCGAGGCTAGTTATGAACTTACCAAGCAACTAGAAGTAATAAAAAAACGCGTCATCAAACTTGAACGGAGTAACGGCCCCGGAGCAGATGCTTCAACTGAGCTTTAGCCATCTCACCAGCCCAATACATGAGCAAAGATTAGAGGAGCAACGATGGTCGCATCACTTTCGATAATAAATTTTGGAGTTTCTTCTTCCAGTTTACCCCAGGTAATTTTTTCATTAGGAACTGCCCCAGAGTAGCTTCCATAGCTGGTGGTCGAATCGCTAATTTGGCAAAAATACGCCCAGCACGGACATTCCAACCGTAAATCCTGATGAAGCATCGGCACCACACAGATGGGGAAGTCTCCGGCAATTCCGCCGCCGATCTGAAAAAAACCTACTGAACTTCCCTTTGGCTCACAAGGTCCGGCGGTTTCGGGTAGGTTTCCTGCATCAGATATTGATGAAACCTCTTGGTTCACTTCCTGTTTCATTGTCGTCTGCAAATACCAATCTGCAAGCCCACCCATATACTCTGCTCCTGATCGCATCACGCTGTAATCCAAATCACCTGCCAAACAATGGGCAACAAAGATATTTCCTAGCGTTGAATCTTCCCAGCCAGGCACAAACAGCGGCAGATTTTTCTCCATTGCAGCAATCAACCATGAATTCTGAGGATCGATCTGATAATGCTCCTTCACCCTTTCTTCACGAAGCAACCGGTAGATATATTGATGTGGAAAATGTCTCTCTTCTTTTGTCTGAGCCTCCTGCCATACAACAAGCATAGCGTGTTCAATGCGGCGCATCGCTTCCTCTTCAGGTATACAAGTATCGGTCACTCGATTCAGATGTCTTTCAAGCAATACTTTCTCATCAGCAGGTGTCAGATCACGATAATTCTGAATACGTTCGTAATGTTCATGGGCGACAAGATTAAATACATCTTCTTCCAAATTCGCCCCGGTACAGGCAATAGCATGAA
>CAJWKQ010000014.1 GCA_913041895.1 uncultured Verrucomicrobiales bacterium | reverse complement strand
GCCAGAAGGTCAGCCAGAAGGTCAGCCAGAAGGTCAGCCAGAAGGTCAGCCAGAAGGTCAGCCAGAAGCCAGTCAACCTCCAACATTACCTGAGCAAGCTAAACAGCAAGGTGAACTAGCACAGGAGACTGGAGAAACTCAGAATCAAGCCCAACAGGCCGAGGCCCCATCAGATGCGCAACAAGCTTTGGATCAAGCAAAAGGTGAAATGCAGAAGGCACAGGAGCAGCTCAATAAGCCGGATGCACAGGAAGCTCGCCAGCCTCAAGGTGAGGCTATCGATCAATTGCAGGAGGCAAAAAAAGCTGTAGATGAAAAGATTAACGAACTTGCTGAAGAACTGGGGCAACCTCAACAGCAAGACCCCAGTGATCTCGCAAATGCGCAAGAAGCTACCGAGAAAGCTCAGGAGCTTTTAAATGAGGCACTCTCTGAATTACAGGAACCAGCTGGTTTGATGGAGGAGCTACAAAAGAGGCAGCAGGATATTGCTGATGCTTTGAAGCAACAGCAGGGACAGCAACCACAAGGGGAGCAACCTGAGGGTCAGAATCCAGAGGGCCAACAGCCGCCGCAGGATAATGCGCTAGCAGAAGCGCAGGAGGCAGCACAAAATGCTGCTGAAGAATTAGCTCAGAATAATCTTCCTGAAGCCATCGGAGAAATGAAAAAGGCTGAAGCAGCAATAGCTGAAGCTCAACAACCCGGAGAGCAACCCGGAGAGCAACCCGGAGAGCAGCCTGGACAACAACCCGGAGAGCAGCCTGGACAACAACCCGGAGAGCAACCCGGAGAGCAGCCTGGACAACAACCTGGAGAGCAACCTGGAGAGCAACCCGGAGAGCAACCCGGAGAGCAACCTAATCTCGATCAACTAGGACAAGAGCAAAGTGATTTACTTGAAGCAGCACAAGCAGCACAAGCAGCACAAGCAGCAATGGAAGCTGCTGCTCCCCTGGAAGATGCTTCTGAGCTAATTGAGCCTTTGGCAGCTGGTTTGGAAGGCCAATTGCCACCTCCCGCTCAGGAGGCGTTTGATCAAGCTGTGGGAGATCTTGCTGAAGCTATTGAACAAGCGATGGCCAATAACGCCGTCCCTTCCCAGCAGGCATCCCAGCAGGCCCAGCAGGCGTTGGCGCAGGCAGCAGCAGCCCTCTCAATGGCCCAACAGGGCCAGCCAGGACAGCAGCCAGGACAGCAGCCAGGACAGCAGCCAGGACAGCAACCGGGGCAACAACCGGGACAACAACCCGGTGAAGGTCAGCCCAGTGAACAGGGTGATGGTAAAATTGGTAATTGGCAGGGGGCTGGAGGTAAGGATGGCAAATTAGGATCTACCGACGGGTTAGGAGGGCGCTTGAATCTTCCGCAACGTGAGCGTGAAGCTTTATTGCAATCATCCAGGTCTAAAACACCGCAGGAATATAGTACCCTAGTTGAACAGTTTCTTAAGCGCCTCTCAGATAAACCAAAGAAATAATTTCAACAGTCATTGGGTATGGTTCGTTTAATTATCCTAAGTGTGTTTTTGGTAGCAGTTGCCTGGCTGCCTGCCGCAACGCCGGGTTCCAAGGCAAAGCCACGTCCTCGGGACACAGTTAAGGTTTCCAAGGCACACGAAAAATACATTGAGGGGGCTCTGGGATATTTAGCTTCCAAACAGAATCGAGATGGTTCATGGGGTGAGAGTTCAGAGGAGCGCAGACATCCAGTGGCTATTACAGCTTACACTTTAATAGCTTTTCAGGCGGCAGGTAATCTTCCTGGGGAAGGGCCTCATGGAAAGGTAGTGAAGAAAGGTATGGATTATCTGCTGAATCAAATTGGCCCAGATGGTATATATGGCGGTCGTGCTAGTGGGCAATACATGTATGCTCATGGCATCGCTACAATTGCGTTGGCTGAACTTTATGGGCAGACCCAGTCACCTGCTATTCGCGATAAGCTTGATCGGGCTATTAAACTAATTATTGCCAGTCAAAACAGTCAGGGAGGATGGCGTTACCGTCCTGTTGTGCGTGATGCAGATATCTCCGTAACCGTTTTACAAGTGGTAGCCCTAAGAGCTGCAAAGAATTCCGGGATTGATGTGCCTAAAAGGACAATTGATAACGCTGTTAAATATGTTAAAGCCTGCCATCATTCCCGCAGTGGAGGTTTCAGTTATCAGCCGGGTTCATCTCCGGGTTTTGCCCGGACTGCTGCAGCGATTTATTCACTTCAGGTATGCGGCTTGTATGATGATCCCATGGTTCTCAAGGGATCAAAATATTTGATTGCGAACCACCGCACAGGTCAGGAATGGTATGTTTATGGCAGCTTTTATGCAGCTCCCGCTCAATATATGATTGGAGGGGAAACTTGGGAAAAATGGTACAAGGTGATTTCCTCCACCATCACTAAAAGTATTCGTAAAGAGGGGAATTATTATCGCTGGGATTCTAGTGGACGAGGTGGGGTAGGGCCAATCTATACCACTGCAGTTTATGCCACCATGTTGGCCATGCCTTATCATTATTTGCCCCTTTATCAACGTTAAGCCTTCATGCATAAGTTTGCCGCCATTGCGTATTGGATAACGGCATTTTTTTTTCTTTCACCTGCAGCGACTCTTCAAACTAGAGATGGTAAGTCTCAATCAGGTCAATTAAACGGTATCAGTGCAAATGGTGCTAAGATATCTGGGAAGACTTTTAAGTGGGAGGACATAAGGCGGCTATGTATAAGTCCGGACCCTTCATTACCCACGGGTTTGAGTGATATTACTACCCTTATTTGGAAGGGAGAACACAAAGAGTTTCCGGACGTAACGGCAACCGACCCCAATAGTATTGATAATGTTCGCCGACATTATCTTACGATTCGCAGATTAGGAAATACTCCTGGAGCAATTCTTTTTCAGGGTAAACTAAATGTGCCGCGTGCGGGCACCTATCATTTCCGATTGGGATCGGATGATGGGGCCAGATTGTTTGTGGGGGATAAAATAGTTATATCAACCCCGGCGGAGAACGCTTACAGGCGTGCTGCTAAATCCATCCGACTCGATCAAGGAGTGCATGAGTTCAAATTTCAATACATCAATCTGGCGAGTTATGCGATTCTTGAACTCGATTGGAGTGGGCCAAACTTATCTTGGACGCCGTTGAGTGCAGTGAATGATTGGACGCTGCCTCTTGCGCCTCCAGCAATTCCGGCAGCAGGGGCCTTGGCATGGAATGGGAGTTATATAGCCCATCCAGTTGAGTCGGTTAATGGCAGCATGGTTCGGTTTGTGAGTGAGCCAGCTGGCATACGTCTTAGCACGGTCAATGCTGCTGCTATTTTCTTTCATCCTCTTTCCCTTCCGACAATTGACCGAATTCGCTCAGGTAATATTGGCCGAAAAGGAGTGCTTTTAACCTCAGGTGATTTTTTAGAAGGAGAAATATCGTCGATCAAGAACAACGTGATTACTTTAGAGACTCTATTATTCGGCGCCAAGAAATATCAAGGTGGCTCTCAAGCCTCAGCTATATTTCTTCAGAAACCGGCGAAGCCCAAGGACCAATGGATTGTTCGTACTCAATTGGGGACTGAGATTCGGCTTAATAAACTGGAATGGGATGGTTCTACGTTAGTTGTCAACCGTGCTCCATTTCGCAAGTTGCGAATTAATTCCGGCGAGATTCAAGAAATTGCATATCTTTCCGAAAAAAATCTCTTGGAAAGGGCGTGGTCAACATGGGCTTTGATGGATGAACAACAAAAACACCAAATAATCTCCAGTCAGGGTAATTTCAACAGTGTCTTCAAGGCCCGTTCTGAGGCCAAAGTCTATTTGGCGCAGTTGGATAAAAAATGGCGACGACTTGAGTTAGAACGCGATGCCCTTGGGCAAGAGGTAAAAACAATTCTTGCCGATTTAAGTCAGCATGAGGTTGCAGTGCGGAAGGTGAGGTCAGATTCAGCAAGAACCCAGAATGCTTACACTGCGGTAAATACCTTGCTGAATGTTAATTTGCATTATTTGAATCCAAAGCTGAGAGAAGCACATGAAATAAAGATGCGCCGACTAACTGATGCCAAGGCACAGCTTGAATCTGAAAAGAAAATATGGGCCGAAACGGAGAAAAATAATTCTGGCACAATCACAAAATATCAAGCAGATCGCGCTCGGCAGCAGCAGCAGCATGAAAAATATGCTAAAGATCGTCATGGGGATTTTAACAAGGTCCGCTCTAAGTTCAAAGGTGGCTTAAAGCCGGTTGAAATTACTGCAGCAGTTACACGCAATCGTAAGTCCCGGGAGTTTGCGGAAAATAGAAGGAACCGAGCACGGGATTATTTTAACCAGTATACTTCTACTCGGGACGATGCCCGTAGGAGGCGCGATGAGGCTAAGCGGCGAGTTGATGCTGCGTTGGTGCAGCGAAATACCTGTATAAAGCTGTTTCAGCAATCTGGTAAACAGGAGGTCAACGTGTTGAGTGCCAGATTGAAGCCGGCTGAAAAGAAAGTGCTGGGTTTACGCGCTACACATTCGATTAAAGCGGCTGTTTATCACGAGTTAATTGGGAAGGAGGCGGCTATAGATCAAAACCGTTTGAATTCCGTGAGCAACCTACAATCAGTCGATCGTCATGTCCGTGAATGGGAGGGGCAATTGCGTAGTGCTCAGGGAAAATTACGTCAGGATGAACAAAAAAAGACCAACGCCTCGCGTGATTATGATAAACGCCATGATTTGCTGAAGGCTACCCGTGCAACACTTTATGAATTTGTGGACAAACAGGAACTGCCGGCTCTACAGAAAATGACCGCCACCGAGATTCGGCACGATCAATTAACTGAACAGGCTAAAAATTCACCGGGAGATAAGGGGTTGGCTGAACGTTTGAAACTGGAGAAGGAACAACTGGCTCGTGATATATCTGCACTTAAGTCGCTAAAGCGAAAACTGAACGCATTGAGCGGACAATACCAATCCAAGTTACATGACTTCGCTAATCACCAGAGTGCCTCAGGGTTAACGCAGGAAAAATGGGAGCTGACTCAAGGTGATATCAAATTAATTGAAAAATTTCTTTCGACTAAAAAGGCCAGACAGGCCGAATTAAGGAATATCACTGACAATCTAACTCGTGATCGCGCCGGGAGGCTTAATAAAACGCGTCAGGCAAAGGCAGAAATGGACCGGGCCTTAAATGCTTTGAATCAAGCCTTGGGTGAACACCGACGGTGCATTGCCGAATATGGCACGGCGATTGGAAAGAAGTACGATGCTGCACGCAACCTTGAGGATAGGGAGAATACACTAAAGCGTGAGCAGCATATTCTTTTACAAGAGGAGGCACTGTTGAATCTTAGGGAAAAAGAATGGAAACGTCGGGAGCAAGTATTCAAGCAAGCTGAAGCAGCATTTGTAGCGGCAGACAAGGCTTTTAAACAAGCGGAGTCTACGAAGGCATCATTAAAGAAGCCTCTGGATGGTGATCAAGGCAGTCTACTGGGTCCCTTGGAAAGTTGGTTGCAGGCTCAGGAACAGGTCTCGCATTTTAAACAGGAAACAGTCATTGAGTTGGATAAGATGAAGGGCGAATTGGCTGTGGAGCATTTACGATGGAAGCCATCTATTGAGTCTCGCGAAGCCGGATTGAAACGGGCCGAACTCGAGGAAAAGTCGGCAGCTGATGAACGCATCAAAAATGAGAAAGAGAAGGAAAAGCTATCACAGGCGCTCAAAGATGCCGAGATAGCTGATAAGACACAGCAGGTTCGCCAAGCTGAAGTCAATAAAGCCTTTATTGAGGTGGGCAACATGTTGCGGGATGCGCGTTCCAGAATGGGAAGCAAACAGCGGGAATGGGTGGAGGCAGTTTTTCAGCACCAAAAATATCGTGTGCAAAAGCGTTCTGTGCTTGGGTTTGAATGACCAAGAAAAAGGATTGACCAGATTGTAGGGGTTCTGGATTACTAGCTGCGGTCGCCTCGGTAGCTCAATTGGTAGAGCAGTTGACTCTTAATCAATTGGTTGAAGGTTCGAGTCCTTCCCGAGGTACCATTTTTACTTCTGTTATACCGTGCTGTTCTGAGGTTTGGGGGTAGACGTTACTTCTCGGAAATAGGCTCCGCAAAAAAACGTACAAATAATGCTTGGCAGGAAATTACTTAAGTTTTTTGTAAGTCCAAAATTCTTTGTTTGAACGCGCGCCGTCAGATCCAATAATTGTAATTAATGTCAAAGAATGATTTGGATTAACACGAAACACAAATTGGTCACGGTCAGTGAATTGGACCCAAACAGCATTATTTTCTTTTTTCCATAAGCCTGCATTTGTCTCTTTCCCATCTATTAGAGTTTTAATCGTTTTATCATCAAAAAAAGTTGCTTTGTATTCTTCTGAACCATTACGAGCTACGTATCTGCCGGCAATTTTATCTCGTTCTTCATCGGGATTAGCTTTACACCACTCGTTGATAAACAATGTTAAAACCTCTTCAATTTTTTCATTTTCTGTATGAGGTGTTGCTTTTGTTGATCCTATGACACGAGCCGCTGAGCTTGTTCTATATTTTTTTCCAGAATTTAAAGTAAATTCCATATCACGATAACAATGCAAATGACCATGTCGTGCTACTACGTTTCCATTTAACTCTATTCCAACTGCGGCAAGCCATATAGCATCACGACTTGATTGGTTAATTTTATAACCAACTTTTTTTAGTATATTTTCGGCGTGAGCTTTTACCTTAAAAGAATTTGGATTGTGTATTTTAGATAAACTAACACTCAGCCCATTATCACCGAAACCCTCTAATCCGTTAGTTGATATTATAGTTTTTTCAGCCGCCCATGCGTCCAAGAGAGAAGCCAATAAAAAAACGAAGAAGAATTTATGCATTCCTTATGATATTTACGTTAGACATACCATGCAAGATTCTTACGAATAATTTAGGATACATTATAGTTTTTATGACAACTTATTCATCCCTAGAGGAGCGGTAAAGTCGATCAAACCTCGGAGGTGATTTTGGACAAATTTTGGACAAGTCAGTGTGCTAACAATTGGGTAACATATGCCGTTTAATTTTCGCATTCATAAATGCAGAAAAGAGTGCCAAAATCACTTATTTAACTGTCCTTCAACAATTACCAGTGAATGGGGAGGTAAGTTCATGACGTTTTTCTTAATATTCAGCTCAATTTCCTTTGGTGCTACTCGGTGAGGGTGTTCGATGTCGTTATAGGACTCTGGAGAGTCACCTGTGAGGATAGTTGCCTTGAAGGGGCCATCGATCAGCAGCTTTCCTATTTTAAGCGTGCACACCACTTTTTGCGAGGGGTTACGATTTATCATGGCCACAGCCCATTTCGTACCGGATTTATCAACCGTGGCGATAGCATCGACCATTGCAACAGATGCCGGGCCATGCGTTAGCTTAGTGGCCTTGACTTTTGCCTGAAGCACACGCCGTTGCAGCAGGTTGGCATACATTGCCATAGTGTGAAAATGAGTGCGCTTCACGATTCCTTCGGGATGGACATAAAGTGGCCCCGTCTGATTCACAAGACATGATATGTTTGCCATGGTTACGTGATCAGCATTGCGCAGGCAGGCGTTGAAGAATGAGGCACAAAACAGTGCATCAGCCATAGTATAGAGAGAAGGTTGAAGGCTTTTATCTCGAGCTTTGATTAAGGCCATGATTTTAGGGTCATGATGATCGACTTTTCTGGGGTTGTGACCTGAAAATCCCGGATGGTGCCAAGAGCGCAGGTTCCATTCATCAAAGGCAATATTAATCCGTCCTCTCATTTCGGCTTTATCAATCGATTTGATAATGGAACTTATGTGTCCATCTGGCTTTTCAGAAAGCATTATGCAGGATAGATAGTCCGGGGTATAGTGCCTTTGAAAGTTTGCAATCCAATATTCGTGAACCGAAAGGAGATTCAGGTGTTCCCCGGCAGCCTTGAATAGATATGGGTCTATGTGAGCTCGTGGTCCGTGTGCTCCTGAGCATGTTACTAGAATATTCGGATCGACTTTTTTCATCGCTACTGCTGCTTCTCGAACCATGTCGATGTAACTTTTGCCACCCCTTTCGTTTCCGACACTCCAGTATTTGACGTTGAATGGCTCAGGATGGCCGTTTCTTTTGCGCATATCTGCGAGTTTGCCCGTCTTTTTGTTACAGTAGGCCACCCAGTCAGCCATCTCTTGAACACTGGCAAAGCTGTTTTGGCAAATATAGGGTTCAGCACCTATTCGCCGACAGAGTTCTATGAATTCATGAGTGCCGAAAGTATTGGGTTCCAACACCCCCCAGCGGTCATCGTTGTATGGTTGGCGTTGCTTGCCTACCCCTTTCTGCCAATGGTAGCTGTCTACGAAGCATCCTCCCGGCCAGCGAATAACAGGCACCTTCAATTCTTTAACTGCTTTAATTACATCGAGGCGAAACCCACGTTTGTCGGCCAAGGGTGAACCTGGATCAAAGAACCCACCGTAAATCTGTTTACCAAGATGTTCAATGAAGCCGCCGAAGATCATTGGGTCATAGGTTTTTGCTGGTTTATCCCCAGCAATAACAATGGTTGCCTGGTTTTGCGTCGGTTGCGCTTTCACGCTTATAATCGCAGCGTAAAGCAATACACCGACTAGCGCAGCGGTGTTGATAGTTGAGGTTTTCCTCATGAATTGTTCTCCATTTTCTAGCTTAACGTTAGAGCGTAGCGATTTACGCGAAGAAACCAAGGCATATCAGCTAGCCGCCCCCGAAGAACGAGCTGCCATGGCCGCGATTGGCTACGACGTCTTTTCCGGTTTTGGTTTAAACGCTTTAACCCAACGCAACAGCTCAAATAATGAGAGCCCCGGATTCAATGTCCTTGGGCTCAACTATAGCTTTTGTTTTGGATCGTTTACAGATTTGTTGTTCCGAAAAACTACTAAAACTTAAATATTATAATAAACACCGAAGTTTATAATCCAAATATATTTGCAAATTAATTTTTATACACTATTAAAGATTGATGAGTGATGGCGGAAAAAAAAGTAAACATAAGCTGTTGACGCCAATTGAACCACGAAAAGAACCCAGCAAGCTATGGCCCATTACTCTTGGTTGTTTTGTTTTTGCAGTTATCGGAGTTTTGTTTCACAGGCAGATCGGTGGTGAAATACTTACGTCTGTTGGACTTTTCATCGCATTGGTTGGAGCTATTATTTTTATCGCTCTTATAATTAAATTTCTTATTCACTTCGGAGGTGGAGGCAACGCATCTGATATGAAAAAAACAGGCACTAATCATAGAAGTGATTCGAATAATTGGCACTGGATTGATGTCGATTGAACAGAATGCTGATGGAGTCAACTTCGGCCTATATATCGATGATGGGCCAACGGAAGAGAGGATAGGAGATTATACTGCTATTCCATGAGGAGCGGTAAAGTTGATCCAGCCCCGGCCGTAAAACGTGCAAAATCGTACAAGTCAGTGAATCTTTACTATTACAATAATTGCCTGAGTTTATAGTCCTCTAAATGGCCATCTTTATCGGCGAATAAGTCCATTTGATTGGTCTTCACAGCGTAGTTGCTTTAAGCGAGAAATAGAGCTTATGACGCTGGAACAGATCACTGTTTTAGGTGTGATTATAGTTGTATTCGGCCTTTTTGCTTTCGGTAAGTGGCGTTATGACGTCGTGGCGATTATTGGTTTGTTTTCGCTGGTAGTCGCCGACGTCGTTTTTGAGAAAATCCTGAAACACGACGAATCGAATTTAATTGATCTGGAAAGTGCTTTGGATGGGTTTGGGCATCCGGCAGTTATTACCGTGGCTGCAGTTTTGGTCATCAGTCGAGCTCTGCGTAATTCAGGGGTGGTGGATTTGATTACCCGTCGTTTAGCTCCCTTGGCTAAAAGTCAGATGCTTCATATTACCAGCTTGTGCGTGGTGGCGGCTGTGTTGTCTGCCTTCATGAATAATGTTGGGGCTTTGGCGCTATTATTGCCTGTTGCATTAAAGACAGCCAGTGAGCAGGACCGTTCACCCGGTCTTATTTTAATGCCTTTAGCCTTTGCCAGTATTTTAGGTGGAATGATTACGATGATTGGCACCCCTCCTAATATTATTATTTCTTCATTCAGAAGTGAGTATTTAAACAATCTTGCAATTAAAGCAAAAACCGATCCTGTTATTGCTGAATACCTGGTTAAAATTGGAACGCCGGAAGGTTTTTTCGGAATGTTTGATTTTGCTCCGGTGGGTGGGTTGGTCGCGCTTTTGGGAGTTGTGTTCGTTGCGGTGATCGGATGGCGGTTAATACCCAAGGACTCACTCAAGTCATCGGGTAAAGATGAGATGTTTGCACTCAATGAGTACATTACTGAGGTTCGAGTTCCTGAAGACTGTAATTATATAGGGAAAACTTTAGGTGAAGTTGAAAAGGAAACGGGCGAGAAAATGATGATTTTTGGCTTCATCAAGAAGGATGGCAAGGTGGTTACTCCGAACCGCAATAATCTTGTACGAGAAGGAGGCCGCTATCTTGTGAAAGTTGATCCAAAGGACCTGAAGGCAATCATGGATGAATCCGGGCTGAGATTGGAAAAAGAACTGCGATCTCGGATTGATAATATTGAGGGAGAAGATGTGAATTTTACCGAGGTGGTCGTGACTCCCAATTCGCAACTGGTTGGTCGTTCCAGATCTTTTCTCAGAGCAAGGACTTCTAATTCGATGGTATTGATGGCTGTTGCGCGTCAAGGTGAGCCGATCCGTAAACGTTTGGGAGATGTGGTTTTCCGTGTCGGTGATGTGCTGTTATTGCAGGGAGTCAAAGAGGAAATTGAAGAACATGCCGCAAGTTTGCATTTACTGCCTTTGGCTGAACGTGAGGTGAGGGTTGGGGTTTTTTCAAAAGTGAGTCTAGCGGTAATTATTTTTGCCGCCGCCATTGCCTTGAGTATGTTTAAAATTATGCCTACAACCCTTTCCTTTATCGGGGCAATTTTGGCCTACATATTTCTGGGGATTCTTCCCTTACGAGATTTGTATAAGGAAATTGATTGGCCGGTGATCGTGCTTTTGGGAGCTATGATACCTGTTAGTCAGGCTCTTCAGGATACAGGTTTGACTGACAAAATTGCGGTTTATGCCAATTCCCTTTTGGATAGCAGTCCCAATCTTCCGGAATGGAGCATTCTTGTATTTTTAATGGTACTGACGATGTGTTTATCAGATGTAATTAACAACGCTGCTACTGCACTAATCATGGCCCCCATTGGAGTGGGCATTGCTGTGCAACTCGGGGTAAGTCCAGACCCATTTCTGATGACAGTGGCTGTAGGGGCTTCCTGTGCTTTTCTAACTCCAATCGGCCATCAATGTAATGCATTAATATTGGGGCCCGGCGGATATCGATTTAAGGATTATTGGAAAATGGGGCTACCGCTTGAAATATTGATTGTCGGGGTTTCAATTCCACTAATCCTGCACTTTTTTCCTATGACTCGCGTCGTGTAAAACAAAGGGCTCTTGCCGCTGGGCCTTGCTTGGTGTTTGCTAACGCCTGCCCATGATGATTCACGTAATGCGCGACGGCCAACAGTTTGGCCCATATACGTTGGAAGATCTGAATGCTTATTTAGCACAAGGTTCTTTATTGGCCACCGATCAGGCTTGGTGGGAGGGGGCTCCAAGTTGGGTGCCGATGAATCAGGTTCCTGGAGTTCAGCTTCCCGGTATGGATCAACCCCAACCTGTCGCGGTGGAAATGACCCCAGAGGCGGCGGCTGTGGCCAACCCGGAAGTTGCAGTAGCTGAAGAGACCCCCTCTGCTGGTCTAGTTTCCGCACTTGCCGGGAAAAAGAAAATTCTCATTATTGCAGGATCCAGTGTTGGAGTAGCAGCGTTCGCAGGCGTAATTCTTTTTGTATGGCCAGGTTTACTTAAGGATGATGGAGGAGGAGACCCATCCACTTCCCAAGCTTCAAGCCAGACTGGTGGCAATGCAGGTGGGGGAACTTTTGCCGAAGTGGTCGAACCCATTTTTAAGAAAAGTAACTGTTACGATTGCCACGATGGAGCCGATCCTGAAAATAAGAAAAATAAGGCATTCAATTTAGCTCAGAACGATTCAATTAAGGAAGATATTCAAGTGGGTAATGCAAATGAGAGCGAATTAATACTGCGGTTGACAGACAAAGAAGATCCAATGCCACCAAAGGGGGAAATGTTGAGCTCGGAGGATGTAGAAAAGATAAAAGATTGGATAAACGCCGGTGCCAAATTTTGAATAGCGGATGTAATTTTTGACATTCAAACGATGTTGATTCACATACAACGTGATGGCCAGGAATTTGGGCCCTATACTCTTGAAGATTTAAATAAGTATTTGGCAGAGGGTTCGTTGCTGGCGTCAGATCTGGCCTGGTATGAGGGATTACAGAACTGGATCCCAATGGAACAGGTGCCCGGAGTGAACTTGCCATCATCAAATTTACCTATTGCCCAAGAGGCAGGAGTTGTCAGCACCGCAGTCAGTTCTGTTAGCACAAAGAAAAAAATATTCATTGGTGCATCCATTGGAGTGCTAGTCAGTGGCGTAGGATTGGCGTTTGGTTTGGGATGGATTGGCGGCGGCGAGAGTGGACCTTCAAATCGATCTCAAAATCAGTCAAATTCGGGGCCCAAGGCCGTAGCGAAAGAGTCTACTTCAGAGGGCAATAATATTTCTTTTTCAAAAGTTGAACCGATCTTTCGAAAGCATCGATGTTTTGAATGTCACCATTCAAAGGAAAGCGGGAAAGCAGCCAAAGCCGATCTGGATTTTTCTATTCCTAGTTCTACAAGAGCTTTTACTTCCCCCAATCAGAAAGGAAATCCAGCGACTGCCCCCTTGGTTTTGGCCATCACTCCAGGCGCAGCTGAGCCCATGCCCCCAAACGGGCCCATGATTCCTGAGGCAGAGGTGGCGACGATAATGAAGTGGATTGCAGGTGGGGCAAAATTCTAGTTCCCGCCATTGCGTAATTGGTCGATACTTTGCCGTAAAGGTTTTAAATCGGGATCGGTGGCAGCAGCCATTTTTACAGCTTGCGAATCAATGCTCAATGCCGATTCAAATTGCTGGGCCGCTTCCTTAATTCGTCCGAGTTGAGATAGGTAACAAGCAAGATTATAGGGGATGACCCACTGGTCGGAGAATAGGTTTTGAGCAGGTTCCAATTGTGTGTAAGCTTCTTCAGTTTGATTTAATTCATGCAATGCGAATGATCGATGTATCCATCCAGCTGGCTGCTCAGGAGCTGACTCCACGAGTAACTGAGCTGTTTTCACGCAGTTCTTCCAGTTCTTTTCCTTCGCAGATAAATTCCACCAAAGTTCCAAGACTTTGGGGTGATTACATTGCGGACTGGGAATGAGCTGCAGTTCTGAGCGTGACTCATTCAAGTTGCCTAAATCCAGCCAGCCTTCAGCTGCTCGAAGGTGATGCATGTCAGATGGATTTAGTATGTGCATGTTACTGTAAAAATTACTGGGTTTTATAATAGACCCCGCAACTGTCTCTACGCTACCCTTGGGTAGACGTATCCCCGACTCAATATACTCCTTAAATCTCATTATGCAAAATTCCAATGAACCTTCTTTCCGGGAAAATGTGGATCTCATGTTTGATCGAGCGGCAGCCACGCTTGATCTTCCCCTTGGACTAGCCGAGCAAATACGTACTTGCAACTCGGTTTATCAGGTTAAATTTGGTGTTAAATTACGAGGGGAGTACAAGGTTTTTTCCGGATGGCGAGCGGTGCACAGTGAGCATCGTTTGCCTGTTAAAGGGGGTATTCGTTACGCGGATTTTGCCAATCAAGAAGAGGTTGAAGCGTTGGCTGCGCTGATGAGCTATAAGTGTGCTATCGTCGACGTTCCCTACGGCGGATCTAAGGGTGCTTTATGTCTTCGGCCCAAAGACTATTCGGCTGAAGAATTGGAGCATATCACACGGCGATTTACTCAGGAACTGAACAAACGCAGTCTGGTGAGTCCCGGGTTGAATGTGCCAGCTCCGGACATGGGTACGGGGGGGCGCGAGATGGCGTGGATGGCCGATGAATACCGGCAGCTTAACCCTCAGGATATTAATGGCCTCGGTTGCGTGACCGGCAAACCTGTAGAGAGCGGAGGTATCCATGGCCGCACGGAAGCTACTGGCCGCGGAGTGCAGTACGGATTGCGTGAATTTTTTAGGCATCCCGATGACGTGAAACGGGCAGGCATGGAGGGGGGGCTACAGGGTAAGCGTATCGTCGTGCAGGGTCTGGGTAATGTGGGATTCCATGCTACGAAGTTTTTGACAGAAGAGGACGGAGCATTGGTTACCGCCATCATTGAGCGCGGTGGGGCGATTATCAACGATGCGGGTCTGGATATTGAAGCAGTTCATGCTCACCGTATGCAGAATGGCGAGGTTAAGGGTTTTCCTGGTTCAGAATTTGTAGAGGACGGCCCGAGTGTTTTGGAAAAGGAATGTGATATTCTATTGCCGGCTGCTCTTGAAGGGCAAATTCATTTGGGCAACGCAGATAAGATTAGGACAAAATTAATTGCTGAGGCCGCCAATGGACCTGTGACCTTTGGGGCTGATGAAATTTTACGTAACAAGGGAGTCGTAATTATTCCTGATGCCTATTTAAATGCTGGCGGAGTAACGGTGTCCTATTTTGAATGGATCAAGAACCTTTCCCATATCCGGTTTGGTCGAATGGAGCGGCGGTATGAGGAAGCTCAGAGTAGGGGGCTAGTCGATGCAATTGAGGAAGCCACTGGAAAGTCTGTTTCTGATACCATAAAGCAAAAGCTCATTTCGGGCCCGGACGAGCTCGATCTTGTTCGCTCCGGATTAGATGACACCATGCGTGAGGCTTATAATAGCATTCGCGACATATACAATGAGCGTGAGGCGGTCGTGGATTTACGTACGGCGTCCTTTGTGTTGGCTATTGAGAAGATTGCTAAAAGCTACAAGAGCATGGAGCTTTAGTCTTTCGTAAGTGAGAATGCGCCGGTGGGACCGTTGTCAGAGGACTGGAAACGTTCACGTGATGACTGCACGCAGGCCTCGATGTAGGAAAATATTTTCTCTACCTCAGCCTCATCATAGGAGTAGTTAGTACGATTGGACAAATTCCCTATCAATTGTAGCTGTTTGGCTACTTTATTCACCCGTTTCTCAGCTAGTCGTAAAAATTTAAGACGGTTACGGCTCATGGCGCTTGGACGAGATGCTTTAGTTTGTTTCATTTACAGCCTCCATCTGTTTTTTTGCTTCGGCCATGCTTTGCTCTACTGCCGCAAAAATTTCTGTAACATCATCCGCGTAGGCTTCACATTTGTGATGCTTTGATAGGAGAACCATTTTATCGAGCCGTTTACTTATTTTTTCAGCACATTTTGTGGCTCTTCTTACAAAACGTCGCCGTTCTTTTGAATGAATTTCATTATAAGACATGAAAAAACTAGTAAATAAACAATATAAACTAGTCAACAGTAAATATTTAATATTTACTGAAATTTATAGAGATTTTTTTCTGAGCGGATAAAAAGGGCATCATCAGCTACAGCAGGAGAAGCAAGAGTGCGTTCTTCAATGCTGCTTTTCGAGAGTAGATTGAATTGTTTACTGGTTTTTAAAATATAGATGACTCCAGATTCGTTGATCACAAAGAGCTTTTCGCCTGCAAGGATGGGAGAGGCTGAGCAGCTTCCGCCAAGGCGTTCACTCCAGTGTACGCTACCACTCTTAGCATTAACACAACTAGCAACACCACCGTCAGACACCATGTACAATTCGTCTCCTGAAAGTAACATGCTTGGGGTATGTGGCGCACCTTTGGGGAGAATCCATTTTACGTGTGTCTCGGTTACATCACCCTTGCCGCCAAGTTTTACAGCCATAGCCTTCGCTCGGTCAAAACCAGTGCTAAAAAATACCATTCCATGGCCAACCACTGGCCGTGGTACTACCGAATAGCCATCGTATGTGGCGCGCCAAATTTCCTTGCCGTTTGTGGGGTTATAAGCGCCGATCATATCACTACCCGGCAGTAGTATTTGTGCGCCTGTTGGGCTTGGCAATATGAGTGGGGTGCAAAAAGAGAACTTCTTTTTGGCGTCAACGCTACGGGTGATCTTCCATGCTTGTGAGCCATCTTTTATGTTAAGGGCAACAACAAAAGGGTCTTTAGCTCCGTCGCAGCTATAAATGAGCTTTCCTTCTGTTAATACCGGCGTGCCGCCGTTGCCATGAACCGGTGAGTATTTAATCATCTCATTTTTCCAGATCAGCTTTCCATTGAGATCAAGACAGGCTGTTCCCATATGGCCAAAGTGTACATAGAGGCGTTCATTTTCCACGATGGGAGTAGGGCTCGCCTGACTGTTTTTACGGTGCATGCGTGGCGTCTTGGCAACCTTGATAATCGGTTGATTCCAGAGGAGTTTTCCACTCGCTGCATCAAGGCATAATGCGTTTAGGGAGAGACCTGCCCTTGTGCTTATGGCACTAGTTAGGTAAATGCGACCTTTTACCACAATAGGGGAACTCCAGCCTGACCCCGGTATAGGACTCTTCCATTTGAGGTTAGGGCTGGTAGCGCTGATATTTGATGGGAGTTTTACTCCTGCTGCATGGCCTTGGGCGCTTGGCCCTCGGAATTGTGGCCAATCCCCACTATGAAGAATAAGGGGAACTAGTGCTACAACGGGCAAAAACACTTGTCTCATGGGCTGAGTGTGGGCGTATCAAAAAAGTCCGTCAAGGCCCTCCAGACTTAAAAAAGATTGTTTTTGACGGTCTTATTACACAATCTGCGCGACCTATGTCCGTATTGGAAATTAAGGCCGCTGACCAATGCCGGTATGACATGATTGCGTTAGGCGAAATCATGCTGAGACTGGATCCAGGTGAGGGACGTGTGCGTACCGCGCGTCAGTTCAACGTTTGGGAAGGTGGCGGTGAATACAATGTGGCGCGTGGTCTGCGCCGCTGTTTCGACCTGAAGACGAGCGTGGTGACGGCCTTTGCGGATAATGAAGTGGGGCGTTTGGTTGAGGACTTCATCATGCAGGGGGGAGTGGATGTGGATTATATTCAATGGCGCAACTATGATGGCATTGGCCGAACAGTGCGCAATGGTCTGAATTTTACTGAGCGCGGGTTTGGTATCCGCGGAGCCAAGGGCGTGCCAGATCGCGGAAACACGGCAGCCAGTCAGATAAAGCAGGGTGATATCAACTGGGAAAAGATTTTCGGTGAGGATGGCGTTCGATGGTTTCATACCGGAGGGATTTATGCAGCGCTAAGCAGTAGTACGCCCGAAGTGGTTATTGAAGCGGTACAGGTGGCAAAAAAGCACGGCACAATTGTGTCTTATGATCTTAATTACCGACCTAGTCTTTGGGACAGTATCGGTGGTCAGTCCAAGGCGCAGGAGGTTAACCGGGAAATAGCCAAATATGTTGATGTGATGATTGGTAATGAGGAGGACTTCACCGCGTGCCTTGGGTTTGAGGTTGAAGGTGTGGATGAGAATATCTCCAATATTGAGATCGATGCGTTCAAGAATATGATCAACACCGCCGTGGAAGCGTTCCCGAACTTCAAGGTGACGGCGACCACTTTGCGTGCGGTTAAGAGTGCTACGGTCAATGACTGGGGCGCCATTTGCTGGTCCGGTGGCGAATTTTATGAGGCCACTAATCGCAAGGAAATGGAGATCTTTGACCGCGTTGGCGGTGGCGATAGTTTTGCCAGTGGCCTGATCTACGGATTTATTTCGACGGGCGACCCGCAGCAGGCTGTGGAATACGGCGCGGCACATGGTGCGTTGGCCATGACCACGCCCGGGGATACCTCTATGGCCACCAAAGCCGAAGTAGAGAGGTTAATGGACGGTGGTGGCGCTCGCGTACAGCGCTAGAGCTTCACGCGTTCGCCGGTTTCAATGGAGCGCTTCGCCGCTTCACATAACTCGACGGAGGTTAGACCATCTTGAGCGGTCACTACGTTCGGAGCCGTGCCCAATTGAATTGATTCCACCATGTGTGAAATTTGCCCAGTATAGCCATCACCCGCATCAAGTTTAAGTATCTGAGGGTCCTTATCGGGTTCAAACAGTTTCAAGGCTTCATCTCCTCGAGCCAGATCATAATCCACCGTGGCATTATCAAAATTCACAGTGTAAGCCATGTTAAATCCAAACCCCTTGGCCATTGCCCAGCTACCTTCAGCTGAAACAGTTGCCCCACAATCTACTGTGTACTGGGCGAGGACATGATCGATTTCACCGCTTACTTTAGTATGTCCTTGTGCATAAACGTGTGAGGGACGGCCAAAACAGTAGGCAGCAAAATCTGCATCATGAATGTGGAGATCCAACAACCCACCACCTGATTTTTCACCATCGAGAAAACTATTTTGACCCCAAGCTGGAGCTTCAGCTACGCGTCGGAATCGTGCACTGAGTGGCCGGCCAAAACGGCCATCATCGATGGCATCCTTCACCCATTTCCACTCCGGCCAAAACCTTAGGCACATGGCAGGCATGAAAAATCCTTTTGCTGTTTTTGCTGTTTCAGTTATTTCCCGGGCTTGCTGGCTGGTTCGTGTCATGGGTTTTTCACACAAGACATGCTTGCCGCTAGCGAGTGCGGAGAGCGCTTGCTCGTGATGGAGAAAGGTGGGTGTGGTGATATCGATAAGGTCGATGGAATCGTCGGCTAGCAGTTCGTCTAGACTGTGATAGGTGGCCACGCTGCTCATGTCCAATTTGACCGGTTCATCACTCCCCACGTTTCCATGCACATCGGAAAAGTCGCCATCAAGATTGCGTCCGCTGGGGTTACATAACGCGCCAATCTCAATACCTTTCACCTGTTGATAGGCTCGAATATGCGCTACGGCCATAAAGCCGGTGCCAACAATGCCAACTCTTATTTGATTCATTCTTGTTTGCCTTAATTATTCTTTGGCCAGCGACGCAGGCCATGTTGAATCCACAACCGCCAAACCATCCACACTGCTTCCCAGGCAATTCCAAGAGACATCTTGGATGAACCTTCCACTCGTTCGGTGAAGATGATGTCCAGTTCTGAGACCCGCAAGCCTTGGCGCCAGATCTTGTGTGTCATTTCAATTTGAAAACTATAGCCGTTTGATCGCACTGCTTTGAGATCTACTGCGTCCAATGCCCGCCTACGGAAACATTTATAGCCACCTGTAGGATCACTGAAGGGCATGCCGGTAATCCATTTTACATATTTTGCTGCTCCAAGGCTTAGCATTAACCTTCGTAGTGGCCAGTTGTTTACGCGTATGCCTCCACGGTATCGGGTGCCTAGAACCAAATCGGCATTTTGAGCTTCCTCAATGAAGCGTGGGATATCCTCCGGATCATGCGAGAAGTCCCCGTCCATCTCGAAAACGAACTCATAGTCATGTTCTAGGGCCCATTCAAAGCCTGCGCAATAGGCGCGGCCCAAGCCATTCTTTTCCTTACGGTGTAAAACGTGCACATAGTCATGTTTCTGTGCAAATTCATCGGCCATGGCGCCGGTGCCATCGGGGGAGTTATCATCCACCACCAGCATATCCACCGACAACTTACCAAGGGCCTCTACAATACCGGGAAGGTTATCCCGTTCATTATAGGTTGGCACAATAATCAGTGTTTGGTGGGTGGACTCGGACACGTTCTTGGAGATTCAACTTTGCTTGCCGTTGGTGCAAGTTTGATTTGGCAAAAGTGCCTCCAATGGGCATTCATGACACAAGGGGCTTCTAGGCTTACAATAGGTATTTCCCACTGAAACGATTTGGGCGTGGTAATCCTGCCAGTAATCAAGTTGTTGTGACCCTGATTTCTGGTTAAGAGAGGTTTCACAGAGTATCTGCAATTCATCATAACCAGATGTTTCACTGCACCAGCCGTGACGGCTGAAGATGCGCTTGGTATAGGCATCGATTACAAAGCTATGGTGGTTTCCAGCATAAAGAAGCATGCTGTCGGCTGTTTCGGGGCCAATCCCATTGATGGATAGAAGTCGGTTACGGACAATCTGGGTGCTCCCATTCATCATTCGCTTGAGGCTGGCTCCATGATTTTCAACCAGCACATTGACAAAGTTGCCAAGACGTTTGGCTTTGATATTGAAATAGCCAGCTGGACGAATGAGTTGCGCCAATTCCTTGTGGTCTAGGGCATATATTCTTTTAGCCGAAAGGGCTTTGGCTGCCTTTAGGTTGGCAATAGCGTGCTCAACGTTTTTCCAGGAAGTATTTTGAGTAAGGATTGCTCCGACACAAATCTCAAAGGCCTTATCACCGGGCCACCAGTTGCGGTGGCCAAAATGTTTGTGCATCAGGCGGTAAGCTTTGCGGAGTTCGCGCTTCACGGACTGATGGGGGCTTTCCAATCTGAGGCGGGTATCAGGCTGGATAGATCGGGTGCAAACCCAACGCCAAAAGGAGCGGCATTAATGGAAGTGGCATCGATTCGCCCTTCATTAATAGTTAGAGTGGGCCATCCATCTGATCCTTTATGGTAGAGATCAGCGTGGTGTTCCAAGGTATCGGCTTGCATTGTCTCAGGGAGTTGCGAAAGACCCGAATGATAGTGGTGGCCGTTACGTTCCACGCTCTCGATACCGAGGGCAGCACACACTGCCAGATCTTGCAACAAGGCAACAGGTCCTACGTTACAGAGATCTTCACCACTCATCACAACAGTTTCACTCTCATGAGTGCGTTGGGCAATGAGGCAGCGATTGGTGATGCCCTTGAAGATGCCTTTGCAGTTTTTGTGGCTGGTGCCGGCATAGCCCAGACGTAGAGCTGTACTTAAGCTATCAAGCTGCCCATCAGATTCATCAATAATCACCGGGGGGCGATCGGGCCAGTTTTGGAACTGAACGTACAAGGATTCTTCAAGGGCAACATCACGGTGAAGCGGTTGCTCAATAAAGAGGAGCTTTTCAAAGAAAGACCGGAGTGAATCCTTCTCTTGAATGGAATGCCAGAAGGATTGGAAATCAGTGATGGACTTAAACTGTTCATTGCCATCCAGAGTAAAGGCAAAATCGGCTGGGGCGTGGGTGGTTATAATTTCAGCCAAGGTTTCAAGGCGGGCAAGGTCTGTATCAGGTTGGCCGTTAACCTTTATTTTAAAATGGCGCAGGCCGTAGCTGGAGATGCAATCGGTCAGGGCCTGAGGGAGTGAGTCGGCTACCTTTTCATCTTCCGGGATGTCTGCTGGAGTTAAGGGATCAGCCAGTCCAACGGTATGGCGGGCGATAATGGAAGATAATGGTTTTTTGGGGAGCCACTCGTGGGCCTTGGTGGCCCCCATCTGGATCTGAATAGCGCCCATGCTCAGGCCCAGATCCTGATCACGCAGAGCAGTGGCAAAGGGTTTAGCTGTGCTACGGCAGCAGGCTTCAATCAGAGCACGCTCAACCATGGAAGTGCCAAAACCAGAGAGTAGGGGGGCTAGATTTTCACTTTCACCCCAGTCCGATTGAGCCTCATGAAGATCGAGCCAAAGATCGAAGGGGGAATCAGCCTCCATGCCGATGGCTGTTTCGCGGGCGTGTTCAATAACGCGCAGCATCTCTGCCATCTCTTGTCCGAGCGGCGTTTCGGGAACCTTGGTAAACCACTTGGGCGGAAGATTATCGGCTGCGTAACCGTTGTGAGCTTGACCATCTATTTCGACTTGCAGACGAAGGAAGGCATAGGGCACATCGGTCATGGTCGCGATGCCGTACTTGAAAGGCATGCGCGTGCGTAAATTAATCAGGCGGGTTTCCCCCTCTACAATGCGAACCTTCATGAGACTTATGGTGGAGGGCAAGAAGTAAGGGGGCAAGGATGAAGATAATTACATGATTAGATCTGAATTATTTTTGAATAGCTAGTCCGTGATTGTGGCCAAGACTGATGGATTTAATGCCATCTATTTCCACAGGGAGATTAGCGGGATCACTGCCAAACCGCCTCCAAACAATAACCGTGCCATCATTTTTTATAGCGGCACTACTCTTTTACCTTGGCAATAATGCATCGGAATCCTTCAGCTCCGTTAGTGTATCCACCTGCTAGCGGACGAGGTGACCCTCCAACTAACGCTGCCATTTTGGTTAATGACTTGCTAGCGTTGTCCAAGGTCAGTTCCCAGGCATTACCCGCTACATCATATAGGCCAAATTTATTGGGTTTTCCTGAGCCTACTGCTTTGAGGTTTTTATCATCTGAGGTTGCCTGATTGTTGACCTCGACTGAATCCAACGCTGCAGCAGTCTTCCACTCCTCTATGGTGGGAAGACGATATTCCCAATCTTTACTAAGCTTGCCGAGTTTACGGTCTCTTTCTGTGAGCCATGCACAAAAGAATTCTGTGTTTGCATCCTTGCCGGAGCCTCCGTTTCGGCTGGCTCTAGCAGGATAATCTGCGTTTGCCGTCTCATTTTCATTTCCAAAGTTGAATCCTTTTCCGCTTTCTACAATAAATTTTTTGTATTCACTTGTTCGTGTTTCGTATATTGAGAAAAACAGGTCAGTGCCGGGGATTGGGACAAATTTCATTCCCAAACTGTTGGTGAAGGGTTGATCCTTTGTGGCCGTAGATAGGCTTATCTTTGTGCTAGGATTTTCAGTTGGGTTTGTGTTTTTCGGAGGGGCTGATGCATTTAAGGTTGGAGTGAGGTCAAGAATTTTTACTGGGGGTTCTGTCATTCCTCTAAGGGTTGATGTGTCAAAGAGCCAAAGCGTTTGATCTCTTTTAAGAGCCAATGTATGGATTGCCCCTGCACAAACACCAATCCAGTCACTATCTGAAGATATATTTGTGGGCTTGGTTATATTGCTACCCCATCCCCAGATAGTTCCATCGGACTTGATTGCAGTCGAAAAACTTTTGCCTGCAGAAATAAATTTCCAGGTGTTTTCTCTGCCAATTTGGACAGGTTTCAATACTCCATCGAATGATCGGGAACCGTTGCCGACTTGTCCTGAGTGGTTATGCCCCCAGGCCCATATTGTACCGTCTTTCTTAATTGCCAAAGAGTGATTTCCTTTGGCGGATACACTGGCCCAATTACTGTCTTCGCCTATTTTTATTGGGGAAAGATCAAAAGGAGGAGGGTTTTTGTTTCCAAGACCCATTTGTCCGCAGTGATTGCTCATGCCGCCTTTTCCCCATGTCCACAAATCTCCATTTGCAGTTATACCCAAAAAATGTCGATAGCCGGCAGTCAAATTAATCCATTTGGAGTTTCTTGGGCCGCCAATTATTGGGCTAATGTCATTAGAAGAATAATGTTTTGAAGAGTAGATTTCCCCTTCTGTTGTTGTTGCCACCAGCAAATCTTCGTGTGCAGCGATCGATTTCCATTTTTGATCTGGATAAATTCTTTTTGGGAAAGCATCGTAATCCCTGCCCCATGCCCATAGTGATCCATCTTTCTTTATGCCAAAGCTCATATATTCTGCAGCCTCAATTGAAACCCAATCATTATCTTCGCCAACTTGCTTGGGGCTTTCTTGTTCCTGAAGTCCTGTTTTCCCATGGCCAAACTCACCAAATAATTGCTTTCCCCAAGACCAAAGAGTGCCATCTGGTTTAATCAATAGAACATGGCGAGAAACACTCAAATTTAACCGGTTGCTTCCGTTTGGCATTGGTTCCGGAGTTGTGGGTTCCGGAGTTGTGGGTTCCGGAGTTGTGGGTTCCGGATTCGGCGAAGTTTTTATTGGGGCTTCCGGTCCTTTTTGTGCCTGAGTATTTTGGTCTTTTTTGGACATCAAGAACCAAACACTGGCCGAGACAACTCCCAAGATGGCGATTACCGCTGCAACAGCGATCACTATCTTTTGCTTAGGTTTCGGCTTGATGGCAGTTGGAGGTTTTTCTGCGTGTATTGGTGCTGGCTCCGTAATAGGAATGGCAGGGGATTCAACCTTGATGATCTCTGATAGCGCGGTCCAGTTCTCTAGACCTTCATGGTAGGCTAAGTCATGAGGAAATAGGATGCCTTGGTCGAGATAGTCTTTAATTTGATCTACTGAATATGGGCCGCTCGTTTGGCCCTCACGGGATACGAATACTTGCATTGGATAAAAGCTGGTTTAGTTCACCTTTATAGGAATCACCCGAAAAAGGTCAAAATAATTTGATAGTTCTTACCCCAGTAGAGAAGGGTTTTGAAGAATCTGATATAAATGCTGCTATTGCAGTAATTTTCGGCAGGCCGTTTGCATACGTTTCATTTGGGCCGCCGATTTGGTTTCCAGATAACACCGAATCACCGGTTCAGTGCCGCTAGCGCGGAAGGCTACCCATTCGCCCTTGGGCAGCAGGAACTTGTAGCCGTCAGTCGTAATAAATTTCTCCACCTTGGCTGTGCCAATTTTATCCAATCCTTTTGCCAGCCGCTTAAGGATAGCAGTTTTTTGCTTGGGATTAATCTGCACATTAATGCGGTCGGTATAAAATGGGCCAATGTGTTTCTCCAGTTGCTTAAGGATTTTACCCAATGGCTTGCCTTCCACCGCAACCAGTTCGGCCATCAGTAAACAGGCAAGGATACCATCCTTCTCAGGCACATGGCCTTTCACGCTTAGGCCACCGCTTTCCTCGCCCCCTACAATAATCGCTTCACTTTCCATTAGTGCACCAATGTGTTTAAAGCCCACGGGCGTTTCATAAAGGTCTACTCCTAAATGATCTGCTACTGCATCAATCATGTGGCTGGTGGGGACAGTACGTACCGCTACTCCTTTCCATTTACGGTTCTTTTTAAGGTGATAAAGGGTAAGGGTCAGGATCTGATTGGGCGTGAGCCATGTGCCATCTTTATCAACGACACCAAAGCGGTCTGCATCTCCATCCAAGCCCAAAGCCATCTGGGCTTTTCCAGAGGCTACGCAGGCTGCCGCCTCACGCATGCCTTCTGTATTGGGTTCAGGTGGTTTGCCGCCAAAGAGGGGGTTGGGTTTCTCATGGAAACGGGTGACTTTTACTCCCGCTTCCTCCAGTAAGGTATCGAGATAGCCGCGGCCTGCTCCGTACATCAATTCCACGGCGATTTTCATCTTCGCCTTTTTGATAGCCTTAAAGTCAACGAGTTGCCCGATGCGCCTGAAATAAGCACCCATAGGGTCTATCTCTTTACACTGGTAAGTGCCAATGACACATCCATCAAACTCCCAGCCTTTAGCCTGCCGTTTGGCAATGTTGGCCTCGATTTTCTTTGTGACCTCAGGAGTGGCTGGGGCGCCGTTGTGTAGTGAATATTTGAGTCCTTGATACTCTGCTGGATTATGACTGGCAGTCATATTGATACCGCCCAGAGCTTTGCGTACCCGCACAGTGTGGCTAATGACCGGGGTAGGGGTGTCGCGGTCGCACAAAAGGGCGGTGAAGCCGTTGGCTTCCAAAACCTCTGCGACAGCTAAAGAAAAATCACGGCCCAGGAAACGTGCGTCATGCCCGATAATGATGTTGGGTTCAAGCTTGGCCAGTGGAGAAGTTTTCTTGCGACGTTCGGCCTTGAGGTAATCGGCAATGGCCTGAGTGGTGAGTCGGACCCTGTCGAAAGTGAAATCCTTGGCAATCAGGCCGCGCCAGCCGGAGGTCCCAAACTTAATGGGAGGCAGTTCTTCCATCTGAGTCTATTTTTTCCAGTCGAAAGCACCCTTTTTATAGGCGTAAATGTAGCCCACAAAAAGAATACCCAGAAATGAAATCATGGAGCCGAAAATTAGAGGGGCGTTCTCGGTCAGCATTTCCTTGTAAACAACAGCCCACGGATAGAGAAACACTACCTCAATATCAAAAAGGATGAAAAGCATGGCCACCAGATAGAATTTAACGGACATGCGAGGAGCTCCTTCGCCCTCAGCCACCATACCGCATTCATACGGAGTATCCTTTACTGGATTGGTGTGGGCGCGTTTGCCGATGAGCTTGGATAAAATCAGATTTCCCGCGGCGAACGCAATTGCCACCAATAGCAGGATAAGAACCGGAAGATACTGGATTAATTGCCCGTCCACGTGTCTCTTGTAATCGTCTGCAGCAATGAGGTCGAGGGCAAAAACTATTTGTGGCTTGCGTTTTTTCGGTAGATTTCCATGATTCGCCGCTCGTGGAACCGCTAGAAAATACTACCGAAGAAGACAAGTTGACGCTTTTCATGGAATGGCTGTTGGCTAACCGCCTTCAAGTGGGTTTGGGAATTGTTATTGCGCTGGGTGCAGGTACTATCTTTTACCAAAATAAAGTGCAAGCTATGGAAAAAGAGGAAGAGGCTGCGGAAGAGGTGTGGGGAGCGATTTCACCGGATGTTCAGGTGGATGGCATGTCAACTAATCTGCCTGTGGCGATTCTTCTAAATGAGGTAGCGAAGAAACACCCCAAAACCGCTGCGGGAAAAAATGCGCAGTATCTAGCCGCGAGTGAATTTTTTGATCAAGGCAAATATACCGAAGCTGCCACAGCTTTTAAATTATATATTGGCCTAACCAGTGGTGGACCTTTGACCGCTGGTGCACGATTTGGATTGGCTGCTTCACAGGATGCTCTTGGAGAAAAAGAGAAAGCTCAGAAAGGTTACGAGCAAATCATTTCTCAACACGCCAATGCCCCAGAGGTTTTGCAGGCCCGTGTTGCATTGGCAAAGATATTATTGGCTAATCCCACCCCTGACGGCACCGAAAAGGCAAGGACTCTGCTGCTTGCTGCTTCACAAGAGAGCCAATCTGGCCGGATTCCTGGTTTTTGGGGTCGGGAGGCCCAAAGAATGCTAGCTCCTTTAGAGACTGAGGAAGAAGAAGGGAATGATTCAGGTGATTCTGGAAAAGAAAAGCCTCAGGAGGCTGAAGAGAAAAAGCCGACTGCAGAGCCTTCCAGTGAATAACACCACCTTGCGCGAAGGCTTCTAATCCGGTTATTGTTTTTTTGTTCGCACTGAAATCTGGTGCGTTAAGGAGGAATTGAATGGCAGAAGTAAGTGAAAACACGCCCGTGGGCTATGGCACGTCGACACAATTGCCCGAATCTACCGCACAATCGGGCTGGGAGATCCCTGCTCAAGTGGGCCCAGGAAAAGAAGATGAACCTTACACGCCGGTCCAGCAAGTAACGGCTGAGTTTATTGGCACATTTGCTTTAGTTTCAGTAGTCGTATGCACAACGTACTGGTGGTATCCAGATTTTGTGGCAATGGGCTTGGCTTGCGGGTTGACCGTTGCAGTTCTGGTGACGGCTTTTACCCGTCTTGGAAGCGGACAGTTTAATCCGGCTATTACCTTGGCTCTTGTACTGGGCGGTCGTTTGGCTCCAACTCGTGCTATGATGATTTTGCCCGCTCAAGTATTGTCTGCGGTGTTGGCGTGTTTTGTCCTTTCAAGTTTTCTGGGAGCCAATGAGAAAATGAACTGGGTGAAGCCTGGGCCTGTAAATCCAAACACAGGTCAACAAGTTGCCACGATGAAAACTCCTATTGAGGCTGCGACACCCTTTATTCCTGCGCGTATGGAGATACCCACACCCATTGGGCAGGTGGCACCACGAGAAGTTCCCAATACAAAACGGGTGAGTGTGGTTAAGGCTATTGTCATTGAAGTGTTGCTTACTTTTTTCTGGGGGCTCGCAGTTTTTGCTGGCTTACGAAGTGAAAATCGACAAATGGCCGGCATCTTAGTGGGAGGAGCTGTTACTGTTGGCCTACTGTGTGGGGGCATTATTACCGGTGCGGTTATGAATCCGGTGCGTGCGTTTGGGCCAGCTGTGGTTTCGGGTCAATGGGAATTTCAGCTTGTTTACTGGATTGGCCCGATGCTCGGTGGAGCTTTAGCAGGCGTAGTTCTTGGTCAGTTCCTGTTTCGCGACGACGAAGCCTTATAAAACCTGCTGATGGCTCAACCCATTGCTGTTGCTGCAGGGTTGATTTTCAGAAACGGTAAACTTCTCGTTACCCGGCGCCCTAGTGGAAGTCATTTGGCGGGGCTTTGGGAATTTCCCGGCGGCAAATGTGAGGAGGCTGAAACCCTGCCCGAATGCCTGCAGCGTGAGCTACACGAGGAATTGGGAGTGGTTGTAAATGTTCGGGAATGTGTGGAGACTCTTGAGCACGCTTATCCGGAAAAAGTAGTTCAACTTTCTTTTTTTCGCTGCGAATTAGTCATGGGCGAACCGACTGGGGACGAAGGGCAGGCTCTGGCATGGATCGGCGCTGATGAATTGGGAGACTATGAATTCCCGGCTGCTGATGCCAGATTGCTGGAAAAGCTCAAATCCAACTTGGAATGGTGGGGTAAATAAAATGGTCGGCTCGGTGAGATTCGAACTCACGACTTCCTCGTCCCGAACGAGGCGCGCTAACCAGGCTGCGCTACGAGCCGATAATGAGTGGTGAATAAAGCAGAGAACTTTACCCAAAATCAACGCTTGTTTTTGCCATTTTCGGTTATCGAATTGACTGCAGTCATATATAGGCTACATTGCCAGTGTAGTACGTAGACGGTCTATGCGTAAATTTGCACTTATATTCTTGGTTTTTCTGTTTTTTGGGGAATACCCCCAAGTGCAGGCTTCTCAGGCTATAGGTTCGCATCGGTTTAATCTACGCTTTAACGGAGTTAATCGGGGTCAACCGGTAACTTTCGCCAATCGTTTCAATCCGTTTTATCAGTGGGGACGTCAAAGAGTATATAATTCTAATCGCCGCTCTATGCTTCCCTTTGCCAAGGGGCCAAATCCCGTTATTCCGGTCAACCCATGGGCTCCGACCAATACCGTTACCTTCACCACCAACCGGGTGATGTTTCCACATACTTTGAATGTCTTGTTCTTGGGGAATAATATTATTGGCGCTCAGGATATGGCCGCCGTGCTAAGCAGGATGAGTCAACATGGTAAGCAGAGGATTAGGGCCAAAACCTACGCTCCACAGGGGTATACACTTTTTAATCACTCAGTTGATATTCACAGCCACACCAATATCAGCACTTCGTTTCCGGATTTTAAAAATTTTACCAATCGTATTCCACAGCACGTTGTGGTTCTTCAGGAACATAGCCGCGCGCCGGTGTATACGCCGGGTATCACGCTTTCATCAGCTCAACGCCTAGATTTGGTGGCCAAAGCGGCAAAGACCCAAGTGGCTTTTTTCCTGCCGCACGTAAAGGGCGATCAGTTTTACAGTACACCTTACATGTATCAACGGGCCGAGGGGAGTATTTATGGTATTGCCAAACAATTAAATGCTCCGGTGATTCCCGCGGGCTTGGCGTGGCAGCTTGTTGATGCACGTCATCCGGAAATTATTTTACGTGATCGGTATGGGTTTCTCCCCTCACAGCACGGGGCCTACCTTAATGCTTGTATGATGTACTGTGCTTTGACTTGGCAATCGCCTTTGGGATTGTCCAACGGGGGGCTTTACCAAGTTCGGGAGCGGGAGGCAAAGATTTTACAACGGACCGCTTGGGAAGTTTTTGTCGCTCGGCAGGGTACTATTCCGTTTTAGATAAACGTAAGTCAGCTACGCACTCCACGTGCTGAGTTTGGGGGAACATGTCTAACGGGGTGACTTTTTTCAGCTCATAACCATTTTCAGAAAGCCATTTCAAATCTCGTGCAAGCGTGGCTGGGTGGCAGCTCACATAGATAATCTGTTGAGGGCGTGCTTTGGCAAGCATGTCCAGACCTTCTTGATGGCATCCTTTGCGAGGAGGGTCCAGGATGATAGTGGTATCTTCGGAGGGGAATCGTTCCAGTAACTGGTCCATATGCTCTTCTGTTTTGCCCAGTAAAAATTCTCCATTACTAAAACCGCGCGCCTCGAGATTTTTTCGAGCAGGAATGATGCATTGTTTATCAATATCAATACCTGCAAATCCTTCCACTAGATCGGCTAGTGATAGGCTGAAGAATCCTATCCCGCAATAGGCGTCCACGAGGTATTTTGAGCCAGCGTCTGTCAATTGATTTCGTACGATGGTTACCAGCTCAGGGAGGAGGTGGAAGTTGTTTTGAAAAAACGAATCGCGGTGCAATTGCCAATCGTCGGGCA
>CAJWKQ010000013.1 GCA_913041895.1 uncultured Verrucomicrobiales bacterium | reverse complement strand
GCCATAATCGGTGAAAAGGGGCGGGAATTTAACAAGATGGCAGTATAATGCAAGACCTGTTTTTGGTTGGATTACCGGCTATTCCGGCTTTCCCATCACCATTTCTATGGCCTGCTTTTGCACGGTTATTTTCCCGGGCAATTGCCCCATGGTATCCCCATCTAGCTGCACGGGCACCCGTTGATCTCTCAGAGCAGTAAGCTCGTAGCTAGAACTTTGCAAATAATGCACTCCCGAAAGAGCCGGCAGGTTCCCGGTCAGCACCGCCTGAGCATATTCGCCCAGACGCCAAGCTTGTACCCTTTCCGCCACAATAGCATCAACCTTCCCATCCTGAAGATCGGCATGAGGAAAAATATCAAATGGCCCGCCATACATGTGCCCATTTCCAAACATCACCAAGTCGGCCCGTTCAACCGTTTTCTCTGGCGTCTTGACTGAAAAGGCCGGCAGCTCCTCCCTTAATGTCTGAAAGCCCGCCAATAGGTAGGCGAATTGCCCTGAACGCTTTTTTGTTTCCCACTTCACCTGCTCACAAGCCCGTGCATCCATGCCTGCGCCTGCCAGAGCGGGAAAACATCGTTTTGTAGTTTTCCCATCTACCTGAAATTCCATCCAAGGCAAATCGATATATTCAGAGTACCCCTTGCAGATAACGCGCCAAGCTGATTCAAAGTCCAGAGGTATCCTCAGCTCACGGGCCATTACGTTTACTGTGCCCAAAGGTAGTACACTCATCTTAACACGTTTCAACGCATCAGGATGCCGAACAATTCCGTTGGAAACTTCCTGAACGGTACCATCGCCTCCACCAGCCACAATGAGATCAATCCCGTCTTCAACCGCCTGCTCGGCCAGATCCTCCGCATGGCCGGGCCCTTCAGTGGGCAGCAAGGTGCATTCGCCCTGAATCTCATCAAGCTGCTTACGCAGATGCCGTGCCTTATCGCCTTTGGCACTCGGATTGAAGATTAGACCAATTCGCACGGCAAAGATTTTGTGCAAAAACCCTATCAAGGTCGAGGCGGATTAAAGAATAGATTGGCGCCCTACACGGCGTGGGCGATTAATCGCTGCAGTTATGCACTTTTTTGCTGTGCGAATGGCACTTAAAAGATTTTTGCCCTTTGCCAATTCAGCAGTAATCCAAGCAGAATAATAACAACCAGTTCCGGGCAACTGCTTTGCTTTTACTCTCTTGGCAGATAAAACCGTTACCTTTTTCCCGTCAAAATAGATATCTACTGCCTTCATTCCTTTTGAATGGCCTCCCTTCAATAATACCGCACTCCCATAAACCTCATACATTGCGCGAGCGGCGGCCTGTTGATCGGATTCTTCCCTAATCTTGAGCCCTGTTAGGTGCTCAGCTTCAGCTGCATTAGGAGTTACCAGAGAAGCTAGAGGTAACAGTTTCTTTTGCAGTGACTTGATGGCATTTGACTTTAAGAGAACCGTGCCACTTGTAGAAACCATCACAGGATCCACGATGAGCGGGATTTTTCTTTTAGTGAACCATTCCGCAACCATTTCCACATTAGATGCAGTAAGCAACATGCCAGTCTTGGCAGCCTTAACCTTGAAACCATCAAAAACCGATTCCAATTGTTGCTGCACCAGCTTGGCTTTGACGGGTTCAATAGACCGTACTTTTTTTGGGTTTTGAGCGGTGATAGCGGTTACAACGCAAGCGCCGTGCACTCCGGCTGCTTGAAATACGCGCAGGTCAGCCTGCAAACCAGCCCCCGCACCAGAATCACTTCCGGCAATGCTTAAAGCCACATTCATTTCATCACCCGACTAGTACAACCGATTTAATTCTTTTTTTTCTTCTTAACGTTTACTTCATCCCATGGCAGTGCCCCTACGCGCTTGGCCCAGGATTCCCAAGCGGCTCTAAGTTCTGCAGTCTTCTTGGGCATGGATCTTGATAAATCCTCAAGTTCACTACGGTCCTTACTCATGTCATACAATTCCCACGGAGTGTTATGCATCGCCACCAGTTTGTAATCTCCCCTGCGCACAGCGCGGTTGCCCTCATGTTCCCAAAATAGCGTGCGCGCTCTTTTTTGATCTTGAGCAAATACGGGCAGTAAACTTTCGCCCTCCATTCCCTCACCCTCCAAGCCCGCTGCAGCAAGGCAAGTAGGCGCAATATCAATCAAGTGACTGGGAGCATGCCTCAAAGCTCCCTTGGCCTTCATTCCCGCCGGCCAGTGCACAATCAACGGCGTGGCCACTCCACCCTCGTGGGTGTAGCGCTTATACATCCTAAAAGGTGCATTACTCAGGTTGGCCCAACCACGCCCAGAACTGGAGGACCAACCGCCGCGCCTCCCCCACTCTGCGTAATTATCAACGCGCGTTTCAGGATGCCTTCCACTCTTGGCAAAGAGCCCACGCCAATCATGAACGCCGGTACCGGGCACACCGTTATCTACCATAAACATAAAAAGCGTGTTATCGAGCTGACCAGCGGATTTTAGCTTCTCCACAATCCGGCCAATATTCTGGTCCATCCGGTCAATAATAGCTGAGTAGAGTGACATCTTAAAATCCAGCTCATCACGCAGCTTCGCATTATAGGTCTCCCATTTGGGAACGTCCAAGGGCGAAAGTGCCCAGTCTTTTTTTATTAGCCCCATTTTCACCATCCGCTCATAACGTTTCTGGCGTAGTTTATCCCAACCCACATCCCGGAATCGTCCGCGATATTTTTTTGTGTCCTCTTCCCGGGCATGTAGCGGGAAATGAGGTGCATTATGGGCCACGTACAAAAAGAAAGGCTTATCAGGATACTTCTTAAAGGATTCATCAATGAAGTGCAGCGCATAATCAGTAAAGACGTCAGTGGTGTACCATTCCTGATCAGGATGCAGATGGTTTACGGGTGTCTCGGTACCCGGCAGCACTTCCTTGTCATCGAGAAAGACCGGGCAGTGCTTAAGTACCGTAAAATAGGAATCGATAAAATTACGCGTGCCATAAAAGCGATCAAACCCGCGGGCAACGGGTGATTGCGCCGGCTCGGTGCCCAAATGCCACTTACCGGTCATCATCGTGCGGTACCCGCCTTTCCTGAGACGTTCAGCTAAGGTAGGCACGTGAGGCAGGATAGTGCCGCTATAACTGGGAATGCCCCGATCCCTGGCCATATGCCCCATTCCGGCCTGATGTTGGTATACTCCGGTTAAGAGTGCCGCGCGCGAGGGACAACAACGTCCGGTGTTATAAAATTGGGAAAAGCGCAACCCATTGGCTGCCAATGTATCCAGTGCTGGCGTCTCAATCTCCCCACCATAACACCCAAAGTCTGAAAAGCCCGCGTCATCAGCCATGATCACAATAATATTAGGCTGCTTTGCTTTCGCTCCCACTACCGGGAGACACAAAGCCAATACAAGTAAGGTAATCAGGGTGGCTTTCATAGCCCGGAAATTAAGCCAAGGATTGGCCTGTGGCCAATTTATTTGTACTGCCACCCTTTATTGACCGCGGATTAATTTATATTAGTATACGCGCAATGAAATTGATCGGCCTTACAATTCTGCTGGCACTACCCCTCTCTGCCTTATCAGCAGACTCTCTGCCGGCAAAATTTGCAAAGCGTGACCGTAACAAAGACGGCAAACTTTCACGCGAGGAAGTGCCAGCCAGTTTTGCGAAGTTCAAGTTTGCCCAAGCCGACCGCAATAAGGATGGGTTTCTTGATAAGACTGAAATAGAGCGGGTAGCTCAAAAACTGTCTGCCAAGGAAAATTCCAATCCCGCTGGACCCATTAACCCGGTAATCCCCAAAGCTAATACTATCCGTATTTTTCGTGACATCGTCTACCGCAAGGACCCCAAAGACACCAATGACTGGAACAAGCTCGATCTCTACCTGCCCAAGGCTAAGGGGTTTAGCACTCTCTTATGGATTCATGGCGGAGGGTTGCATAGCGGCGATAAATCCAAGATCACTGAAGTAGCCAAACGATTTGTCGCAGAGGGGTACGGGGTAGCTTCAGTTAATTACCGACTTTATCCGGAAGCAAAATATCCAACCCAAATACAGGATGTAGCACGAGCGTTTGCATGGGTGCGCAAAAATATTGCCAGTAAAGGCGGTAACCCAAATCTCTTATTTGTTGCCGGTGGCTCAGCTGGTGGCCATTTAACCGCTTTATTAGCCACCAATCATTCCTTCCTTAAAGAACATGGCATTGAACCTACTGATATTCGCGGTGCCATCCCCATAAGTGGACTCATGGACGTGAGCCGGGTTGGCGCAGAACGCAGAAAAGGGATATGGGGTGAAGCCCCCAAAATATACCGCGAGGCTTCTCCCTTGCATCACGTAAGCAAGACTGCCCCACCCCTATTATTGATGCATGCAGAGCACGATACGCCTGACCGCAGGAAACAGAATCAGGAAATGTACGATGCACTCATAAAGGCCAAGCATAGGAATGTGGAGATCCATGAACTCAAAAACCGTACACACAACGATATAAGGCCCAACCTTGCCGGTCGTAATGACTCAGGGGCCAACCTGATCATCGCTTTTCTCGAGAAGCACAGTGCGCATAAGGCCTCATTGCCAAAAAAGCAGAAGTAATCCATCTAAGAAGCCGCATGGACAAGGATGCGGTGGCTGCAATCTTAAAGGAGATCGGAGTTTTTCTTGAACTCAAGGGAGAGAACCCATTCAAAACCCGTGCCTATGTCAATGGAGCACGGATCATAGAAAGTCTTACTGAGCCTTTGGAAACGCTCATTAAGGAAGAGCGCCTTGGCGACATCAAGGGAATAGGAGGTGCCCTAGTCGAAAAAATTACTGAGCTGGTGGAAACCGGTGAGCTTGAATACTACGACGAGCTAAAGGCATCCATCCCTTCAGGCCTAATTGAGATGCTGGACATCAACGGCATGGGCCCTAAAAAAGTAAAAGCCGTTCACGAAAAACTAAAAATCAAGACGATCAAGCAACTTGAAAACGCCTGCAAGAAAGGCGAGGTGGCTGAACTAGATGGGTTCGGTAAAAAAAGTGAGGAGAAAATTCTTGAGGGTATAGAATTCAAACACCTACACGCCAGTCATCACCACCGCCACAAGATGTTACTGGTCGCAGAACCCATTTTGGATGACTTACGTTCACATCCAGATGTAATCCGTTGTGACATTGCCGGCAGTCTACGCCGAGGCAAAGAGGTTAGCGGAGATATCGATTTCCTGGTGTCAGCCAAAAAAAGTGAAAACATCATCAAGGCCTTTATTGGTCAGGAAGGGATTTTAAGCGTACTGGCCTCGGGTAATACCAAGGCAAGTGTTTTACTGGAGGGAGGCATTCAGGCGGATTTGCGGGTGGTCGATGATTCTGAATTTGCCAGTGCCCTGGCCTATTTCACCGGCAGCAAGGAGCATAATATAGTTATGCGCAGTCGTGCCATTTCCCGAGGACTGCGCCTTAATGAATACGGACTCTTTAAGTCAAGCGAGGAAACCCGCGACCCAAAGTTACGCCTGAAATGCAAAACGGAGGAGGATATTTTTAGCGCGCTGGATCTCGCTTACGTACCCCCTGAATTACGTGAAGATCGAGGAGAATTCGAAGCGGCTGAAAATAATAATATACCTAAGCTTATTGAATGGACTCATCTCAAAGGATCACTCCACAACCACAGTAACTGGAGCGACGGACAGGAAACCTTAGAGGAAATTGCTTCACATATGAGTGATCTAGGATTGGCTTACTGGGCGATTACCGATCACTCCAAGGCTTCTTTTCAAGCCAACGGCTTGGACCCAGCTCGGGTGAAAAAGCAAATTCAAGACATTACAACCCTCAACAAAAAACTTGAGGATGAAGGAACTGATTTTCGACTGCTCTCCGGAATCGAAGTGGATGTTTTAAAGAAGGGACTCGATTTTGATGATGATCTTTTAAGCAAGCTAGAAGTTGTAGTTGCAAGCATGCACTTAGCGGGAAGCGATGAGAAAGACAACACCAAGCGACTGATAAAGGCAGCCGAAAACCCAAATGTCCATATGCTCGGCCATCTCTCTGGAAGACTTCTACTCGAACGGGCGCCCCAAAAACTAAATCAATTAGCCGTAATTGATGCGTGCGCTGAAACCGGAACTTGGATCGAGCTAAACGCAAACCCCTACCGGTTGGATCTAGACTGGCGCCACTGGCAGTATGCCAAAACCAAGGGCGTGAAATGTGTTATCAACTGCGATGCTCACCGAATCGAACATGCGGGTTTTCTACGGATCGGCACTGATATTGCGCGCAAAGGCTGGTTAACCAAGGATGATGTCATCAACACCCTGCCGCTACCCAAATTACTCAAGGAGTTAAAACGAAAACGCAGTTAACGTCGGCGACGCCTTCCGCTACCAAAACCAAAGTGTTGACCCTTGCCAATGCGGGCTGTCTTCATCTTCCGATCGCGGACACTAACCCCATTAAACCGCTTCTCATCCAAAATAGTAGTATAGCGGTAATCAAACCCTTCCAACTTGGCGCGCTCGATTTTGGTTCCAATGAAGCGTTCAATAGCATCCACGTGCTGAACATCCTCAGCAACCATTAAGGTAAAGGCATCTCCGGTGGCCTCCGCCCGGCCCGTGCGCCCGATACGGTGAACGTAATCCTCTGGATGCTGCGGCACATCATAATTAACCACATGACTTACCCCGGAAATATCCAGCCCCCTGCTGGCTATATCAGTAGCCACCAAAACTTCAAACTTACCATCCCGAAAACCCTTTAGTGATTTTTCCCGGTCCCTTTGAGTTCGATCACTATGCAATATTGCCACGGCGTGATTCTCACGTTTTAACTGATTACCAATGCGATCAGCCCCATGTTTGGTCCGGCAAAATATAATGGCCGAATCAAAATCCACACTCTTAAGCACCGCAAAAAGTAACTCTGTCTTTTGCTTTTCGGCCACGGGATAGATGACATGCTTCACTGTTTCAGCTGGAGAACGCCTCATTCCAATTTCGATTGTCTCAGGGTTTTTCATGGCCCAAGAAATCAACGTCTCAATTTCCGGAGGAATCGTTGCGCTGAAGAGCGCTGTTACTCGGTTCTTGGGGCATTTCTCCAAAATACGTTTAACATCAGGCAGAAAACCCATGTCGAGCATCCGGTCAGCCTCATCCAGAACGACATAATCAATATTGCCCAGCTTCGCAGCTCCCTGTTGCATATGGTCCAGAAGGCGCCCCGGAGTTGCCACAATGATATCCACTCCATTCTTCAAGGCATCCACCTGCTTACCGTAGCCCACACCCCCATAGATCACAGCCACTTTATGGTCTGTAAACCGCGCGTAATCCCGTATCGCGGTTTCAACCTGAGAAGCTAACTCACGAGTAGGCTCAAGAATCAGAACCCGAGACTTGCCATCAGGCTTGGGCAGCTGAGAAAGGATAGGAAGAGCAAAGGCTCCTGTTTTCCCCGTTCCCGTTTGAGCACTTCCAATCACATCCTTCCCCTCCAATAGCAGAGGAATAGCCCGCAACTGGATCGGCGAAGGATCCGTCCAGCCCATGGCCTTCACTCCTTGAAGCGTTGTTTTGGAGAGTCCGAGTTTGCTAAATGGCATAAAAGAGCAGACTAAAACAGGGGGGGAGGCTGTGCGCAATTCAATTCGTCATTGAGCCCCGGCCAAACATGTCGTATAAGGCGGGCGTTCGGAGCGTAGCACAGCCTGGTTAGTGCGCCTGCTTTGGGAGCAGGAGGTCGAGTGTTCGAATCACTCCGCTCCGACCATTTTCATGATTGAGCTGCCCAAAATCATAAAAGATGAGGCACAGCTAGACTCAATTCTTACACAGCCCTCCGACGCTTTACGCGACTTTATCACGCAAGTTAGCAGCCCACTTGTCATACTTGGAGCTGGCGGTAAGATGGGCCCCACCCTTGCAGTTCTCGCCAAACACGCAGCAGATTTAGCCGGGCACCCATTGGAAGTAATTGCCGTTAGCAGGTACTCCAACACCGCTACCCGGCAATGGCTGGAAAACAACGGCGTGCAAACCCGCACCGCGGATCTGCTTGATCGCAATCAGTGGATGGACCTGCCCGATAGTGAAAACGTCATCTACCTCGTCGGTCAAAAATTCGGCACCGAGGCAAACCCCGGCCTCACTTGGGCCATGAACACTCTCGTGCCCTCGCTCACCGCTAATCGTTATCGTTCCGCCAGCATTGTGGCGCTCTCCACTGGCTGTGTGTATCCGCTTGTCCCTGTGGATAGCGGTGGCGCCACCGAGGACAGCCCGCTCAATCCACCCGGCGAATACGCCGCTGCCTGCCTCGCCCGCGAGCGCTTGTTTGAATACCACGCCACGCAACACCAAACGCCACTCACCCTCGTGCGGCTTAATTACGCGATTGATCTCCGCTACGGCGTGCTGCATGACATTGCCCAAAAGATTTATCTGGGTCAGCCGATCGACCTTGGCATGGGCCATTTCAACTGCATTTGGCAAGGCGAAGCCAACGAACGTATCCTTCGCAGCCTCGATCTTTGCGCCAACCCGCACCGAGTGCTCAATCTCACCGCACCGGAAACAATTGCCGTCCGCACTGTCGCCACACGACTCGGTGAGCTAATGGATTGTGAAGCACAATTCACTGGCACCGAAGCGGATACTGCCTGGCTAAGCGATCCCGCCCAATCCATCGACGCCTTCGGCCCACTAACCGTAGAACTGGAAACGATGCTGCAATGGACCGCATATTGGACCACCCACGAAGGCCGCAGCTTGGGCAAGCCAACACATTTTGAAGTGCGTGACGGTAAGTATTGAGCCTTCCCCCTTTCATCACATACACTGAATACAATGAATCGCGTAGGATTGGGATACGATGTCCATCAATTAAAAGAAGGCAGACCATTAATTCTGGGAGGAGTAGAAATTCCGCATAAGACCGGTCTTGATGGGCATTCCGATGCTGACGTATTGATGCACGCCATATGTGACGCAATACTGGGCGCCTTGGGTCAGGGAGATATCGGATCTTTTTTCCCCCCAAGTGATCCTCAATGGAAAGACGCTCCAAGTAAGATTTTCCTCCAGGAGGCAGCAAGCCAAATTAAAAAACAAAACGGGCAACTCATTAATGTTGATGCGATGTTAATTGCCGAAGCCCCTAAAATTGCGCCACATATACCTGCCATGAAAAACAATATTGCCTCTGCACTCGGCGCAAAGCCCAAGGATATTGGTATTAAAGCTACGACCAATGAAACAATGGGGTTTGTTGGGCGAGGTGAAGGTATGGCTGCACACGCTGTGGCCAGCATTCAGCTCCCCGAATAATCCATGGCCCACAAAGGTGAAATCGGCTGGAAACGGCGCAATGAGGATGGAGATAAAATCCAAGTATCAGCGCGGAAAATGGGCAGTCAATGGAGTTTCCGCATCCGCTTGGCCAAATTTGACTCTTGGAGACCCTATGAAAACCCTGAATTGGAAGACTGGCTGGAACTCCTTAATTCAATAAGACGGCGGATACAAAGAAACCTGATTCCAGAAATTGAGGAAGACAGGCTAATTAGCAAAATTAAAGAGCACTACCCTGAAGCAAAACCGTGAGTGGTGCTCCAGTCATATTGACCTCAACTATGAACACCCCCAAGGGGGCAGAGTTCAGCGACGATTCCACCAGCCTCTCGCGTTGCTACACCCGCACAATTGCCCAAGCCGGCGGCGCCCCCGTCCTCATGCCAAATCTGGCAGACCAAAAACTAATTACGGCTATGGTCACCCGCTGTGATGGCGTAATGCTCACGGGGGGACATGACCTACAGCCAGATCTGTATGATCCAAGCCTTTCAAAGCAAATTAAAGCAACCGCCACCGGTATCGACCTAGAAAGAGATCTCTCAGAATTCCTATTAATCGAACAGGCTCTGAAACAAAATAAACCGCTATTGGCTATTTGCCGTGGGCCTCAGGTATTGAATGTCGCACTCGGAGGCGGCCTTATAACTGATATTGATCTGGAACAACCGAACTCACTTAATCATAGACGTAAAGCGCAATCCCACCGACTCACCCATCAAATTACCATTGAGCCCGGCAGCCTGATGCACCGTATTTTCAAAAGAAAATCAATGAAGGTAAATACAGCCCATCATCAAGCTACTGGAAAACTAGCCCCAATGCTTCGTGCTACTGCCACTACAAGTGATGGCATTGTGGAAGCCATTGAGCTGACTAAAGAAGAGGCAAGGACCCGACCATTTCTTTTGGGTATGCAATTTCACCCTGAGCGCCTCTGGGAGCGTCACCCTGAATTTCTCAAACCGTTTCGGGCCTTTGTAAAGGCGTGCTATGCCTAAATCAGTTTTTCAATTCGCTTACGCAAACGCCCGTTAGTGGCAATTAATTCATAAGTGTACTTTTTTCTCAAAGGCCGCCTCCAGAATTCACCACCAGCGCATTCCAAGATAAGGCCACCAGCAGCAATATCCCATAGGTGAATACCATTTTCTCTGTATGCATCAAGACGGCCTGCCGCTGTCCAGGTCATTGCCAAGGCCGCGCTACCCAATAACCTTACTTTTAAAACACGTTGATAGAGACGGGCAAATAACGGCAGGTTTCTCTTCATTGTTGCCTTGCTCTTTGCAAAACCAATTGAGACCACTGAGCTCTCCAGGTTATCTGTCTCACTCACCTTGATAACACGCCCATTCAATTTGGCTTTTCCCCCGCTTTTGGCTGTCCACATTTCATCCAAGAAGGGATCATAAATAACCCCTATTTCTGTGACATAATCATCCCAATGACCACTGGATTCAGGAAGCCGTTGTTGTAAGGCGATTGATACACAAGCATGAGGTAATCCGCGACTGAAATTGACTGTGCCATCTATTGGATCAACCACCCAACGCCACTCCGATTCAGGGTCTCCGACAATCCCTTCTTCACCAAGGATGGCAATCTTGGGAAAGACTCTTCGCAATTCCCTCTCAATCATCCGTTGGCTGCGTTCGTCCAACTCCAGTTTGATATCGTGCGCGGTTTGTTGATTGATTCGCTTGTGAGACCGAAGTTTTCCTTTCAAGAATACCCCAACCTTCCGTGAAACAGTTTCAGCACATTTTAATGCTGCACTTACATCAGGTCTTTTCATCAGCCCTCCGAAAGATATTCTATAGATTCACGCGTTTGCTTTTCTTTTTCGCGCCAATCAGACAATCGTTCTTTAGCTTCCTGTAACACATCCTCAGGCGCGCGCTCGGTAAATTTTGGGTTACTGAGCTTTGCCGATATCTTTTCAATTTCCTTGGAAATTTTTTTCAATTGGGACTCCAGTCGTTCTTTCTCCGCCTCAACATCAATGAGCCCATCCAACGGAAGATACAATTCTCCTATTGCCGACCGAGCCGCTGGAGTTCCTCTGCGTGGAGAATAACCTTTGTCAACCTGCAGAGATCCTGCATTGAGCAAACTTTGCATCACTTCAATTTCATATGGATCTAAATTTGCAGCTGGCTTAATGATGTAATCCACTTTCTTAGCAAAAGGGATATTGCCAATAGCGCGTAAATTACGACCTCCAACCACTAACTCATGCTTAGCTGCAATCAATGTATCTACCGTATCCTCCAATCCATAATGCGACTTAAAATCATTATCAAATTCTTTAGGCCAATGTGCAGACATAATCGTCTTACCGCCTTGATCCTCAGGCATCTCTTCGGAATACCCTAACCCATGCCAAAGCTCCTCGGTAATAAAAGGCATGAACGGGTGAAACAATCGTAATGCATGCCCCATAACGAAATCAAACACTGCCAAAACATTTGCTTTGCGGGCGGCATCCTCTCCAAAAAAAGTGGCCTTACAGGATTCCACGTACCAGTCGCAAAACTCACTCCAGAAAAACCTATATAAAGCTCCCGTAGCATCAGTGAATCGGTATGATTCAAATGCAGCGGTAACCTCGGTGATAGACTGATTGAGCCTTAAAAGAATCCATTTATCGTCACTTGTTAGCAGCGTCGGGTCTATCTCACCTTCTGATTCGCCTCCTTGCATCTGACGGAAACGACATGCATTCCACAACTTATTGGCAAAATTACGCCCCAACTCCACGTCCTTCTCATCAAAGAGCACATCCAAGCCTTGCGGAGCACTGCGCATGGTGCCAAAGCGCAACGCATCAGCCCCGTACTTAGCGATTAACTCCAGGGGGTCAGGCGAATTACCCAAGCTCTTGGACATTTTACGGCCCTTTTTATCACGAATAATACCCGTAAAATAAACATTTCTGAACGGAAGCTCACCACGGTACTCGTAACCGGCCATAATCATGCGAGCAACCCAGAAGAAAATGATGTCAGGACCGGTCACTAGATCAGTGGTTGGATAAAACTTCTTAAGTGTATTGGTCTCTTCAGGCCAACCCATAGTAGCGAAGGGCCACAACCAGGAACTGCACCAAGTATCTAGCACGTCAGGATCCTGTTCCCAACCATCCCCCTCAGGGGCATTTAATCCACAAAAAATCTCCTCGCCACGATACCACACAGGAATTCGGTGCCCCCACCAGAGCTGACGACTAATACACCAATCCTGAAGCCCGCCCATCCAGTAGTCATAAGTCTTGGCCCAACGCTCCGGATAAAATTTCATATCCCCATTGGAGACGCAGTCGCGGGACTGATGCTGGCTGGGGTATTTCAGGAACCACTGCTCCGACAGGCGTGGCTCAATCGGCACATCGGCACGCTCACTGAAGCCAACGTTATTTTTGTAATCCTCCGTCTTGAGCAGCGCGCCCATTTCCTCAAGTTTTACGGCAGCGGCTTTGCGGGCCTCAAAACGATCCAAGCCGGCCAAATCCCTGCCGGCGAGGTCGTTCATTTTGCCATCGGCCGTGATCACCTCAATGGCTTCTACGCCGGCGCGCTGGCCGATCTCAAAGTCCGCCTTGTCGTGCGCCGGCGTCACCTTCAGCACGCCGGTGCCGAATTCGATATCGATGTGTTCATCGGCCACGATCGGCAGATGCGCCTGATTCTCTACCGGCAAGGGCCGCACAGCGTGTTTACCAATGAGCTTGCCGTAGCGCGGATCCTTCGGGTTTACGGCGATGGCCGTGTCGCCAGGGATGGTTTCTGGGCGAGTAGTCGCAATCTCAAGCCACGTTTCTGATTCCTCAACAACCTGCACCTTGAAATAATATAGCTGGCTATTCTGCTCCTTCATAATGACTTCCTCATCAGAAAGAGCCGTCAGGGACTTGGGACACCAGTTCACCATCCGCTTACCACGGTAGATTAAACCTTTCTCGTAGAGATCCACAAACACACGCTGCACGCATTTTGTGTATTCCTCATCCATCGTAAAACGCAGACGCGACCAATCACAGGAAGCTCCAAGTTTCTTAAGTTGTTCAATGATTATTCCGCCATGTTTCTCCTTCCATTCCCATATGTGCTCTAGAAGATTCTCCCGGCCAAGGTCATCACGATGCTTCATCACACCATCACTGCGTAATTTGCGCTCCACGACGCTTTGGGTGGCGATGCCGGCATGATCTGTACCCGGCAACCACAATACCTCCTTGCCGTCCATTCGCGCCTTTCGGGCGAGAATATCCTGAATGGTATTATTTAACACATGCCCCATGTGGAGAACACCGGTTACATTGGGGGGTGGGATGACTATGGAATAAGCCGGACGCTTATCGGTAACACGATCTGGGTCCGCCAAAAAACAAGCGTTCTCCTCCCAGAAAGCATACCACTTGTCCTCAACTGCCTGCGGTTCGTATGCCTTTGGGATTTCGGCCATAGATCTTGAAATTAAAGATACCTTTAAAGAGTGTTATTTCTTCAACAGGCGAAATTCAATACTGTCGAGCAAAGCCTGTAGGCTAGCATCAATGATATTTTCATTTACACCCACCGTATACCAACGATCCTTGCCATCTGTTGATTCGATTAGGACACGCGTCTTGGCGGCAGTTCCGAATCCGCGAGAGGAATTTAAAATACGCACCTTGTAGTCGGTTAACTTCACTTGCTTCAACACCGGGTAAAAGCCTCGCAATGCATTGCGTAAAGCTTGATCCAGTGCATTAACCGGCCCGTCGCCATCAGCCACAGTGTGGGCAGATTTTCCTCCCACTGATACCTTTACTGTTGCCTCACATACATGTTCAGTACTGTCGCCGCGAGCAGAAACATGATAAGCCTCCAAGTGGAACGCCGGCTCCACGCGGCCAAGCGCCTTTCGGATCAATAGCGCCAAAGATCCCTCTGCCCCTTCATAATCATAACCCAGATGCTCCTGCTCCTTAACTTTAGTAAGGATTGCCTTTAGCTCAGGAGCATCATTGTCAACACGTATACCCATCTCCTGGGCTTTCATCACAATGTTACTGCGACCCGCCAGATCACTCACCAAAATCCGCCTCCGATTACCCACCGAATCCGGGTTGGCGTGCTCAAAACTATGGGCAATCTTTTGCACTGCATTCACATGCATACCTCCCTTGTGTGCAAAGGCGGTACCACCCACCCACGGCTGACGCCGATCAGGAATCAAATTGGCAACCTCATCAACAAAACGCGATAGATCCGCCAACTTCTTGATGCGGGCCTTGGGAATAGAGCGCCTGCCCATCTTTAGTGTTATATTTGGAATAGCACTGGTTAGATTACAGTTGCCGGTTCGTTCACCATATCCATTTATGGTTCCCTGCACTTGGGTTGCCCCTTGTTCCACTGCCGCTATTGAGTTGGCAACGGCCAAACCGATATCGTTATGGGTGTGGATGCCAATCGGACACGAAAGCTCCCTGCGGGCTGTTGCCGTAATTTCAGCTACTTCACTGGGTAACGTTCCTCCATTGGTATCACATAATACAACAAAGTCCGCACCGGCCTGCTCAGCCGCCTTCCAAGTTGCCATTGCATATTCCGGATCATCCTTGAAACCATCCAAAGCATGCTCTGCATCATAAATCACCTTACGCCCCTTTTTCTTTAGGAACGCAATGGTATCCCCAATCATAGCTAGATTTTCCTTGGGTGTAGTCCGCAGCACTTCCTTTACATGCAAGAGCCATGTCTTTCCAAAAATGGTTACCACCGGTGTTTTAGCATCAATCAGTAGCTTTACCTGAGGATCATCCTTGGCCTCAACCTTCTTGCGACGTGTAGAACCAAAGGCAGCAATCTGCACATTCTTCCACTTACGCTTGGCAGCCTGCTTGAAAAATTCAATATCCTTGGGGTTACTGCCCGGCCACCCACCTTCCACATAATGCACACCAAAGGCATCGAGTTTTTCAGCTACGCGCAGTTTGTCGGCGACTGAAAAACTCACCCCTTCACCCTGCGTTCCATCACGCAAAGTGGTGTCATAGATTTCCACCAAGCTCTTACTCATCCATCCCGCCTGAGCGGATGGCGAGTTCTACCGCGAAAGCCATTCTCCATGCAAACCTCAAAAACAGTTGTATTGGGCTGTTTTAGGCCGAATTACACACTTTATGACGAGGAGGAAACTGGAAACGGGTTTGAACGGGTCGAGAAACGGGATGAACCTCATCAGCACCAATCATGCTGCGGATCTGGTCAAACCACCAGCCGGCCTGCGGCAAACGCCGGCGGCGACGGCGAAGTGGTTGCGATCGGCCAATGATACCCTGTGAATTAAAACTTAGCTCCATTTGTTTATTTAGTCCGTTATACATTTTATTCTCCTTGGTTCGTATTCAAACACTTGAGCCATAATCTCATAAGTGTTAGACATTTACTGTCTAACCAAAATTATCTGGCACAGTTCATAATGAAAACCCAACTGAATGGGCCTTGCGAGTGTACCTTGATATGTTTGTTGGAGTTATTAATTGAACCGGCCTAATTAAATTGCCTAATTTTTGTTTTAAGGGTGCTCTTTCCTTTTAAGAGCGACTCAATTTCGCTTTTGCTTTTGCCTCACTACCGCTAGGTTGCGCTGCGCATGGCACTGAGTTTGCACAATACAATTAGCCGCAAAGTAGAACCTTTTATCCCATTCGACCCAACAGGAAAAAAGGTGGGAATGTATTGCTGCGGCCCCACAGTGTATGACTTTGCTCACATCGGTAATTTCCGCACCTTTGTCTTCGCCGATCTAGTTCGTCGTTATCTCGATTTTAGAGGCTACGAAGTCACGCACGTAATGAATATTACCGATGTGGAGGATAAAATTATCCAACGTGTAGCTGAACAAAAGACCACTCTGGGTGAATACACCGCCAGATACCAAGACGCATTTTTTGAAGACCTTAAAATCCTTAATTGCGTCGATCCACATCACATACCCAAGGCCACCGATCATATCCCTGAAATGATCGATTTAATCAGTAAGCTCATGGAGCGAGGTATCGCCTATCAAGCACCTGATAAATCGATCTATTTTTCCATCGAAAAATATCAGGGCTGCGGCTGCCAATACGGGCGGCTCGTGAAACTCAATTTTGAAGAAATGCGCCAAGGCAAACGCGTAAGCGATGATGAGTATGAAAAGGAATCCGTTGCAGATTTTGCCCTCTGGAAAACCCGAGTGAATGAAGATGGAGAAGTGTACTGGCCCAGCCCATGGGGCGAAGGTCGCCCCGGCTGGCACATCGAATGCAGTGCCATGAGTATGAAAATACTGGGGACGAGTTTTGATCTTCACCTTGGCGGCGAAGACCTAGCCTTTCCGCATCACGAGGATGAAATCGCCCAAAGCGAGGGAGCAAACGTTCAGGAGGAGGGCAAACCCTTTGTAAAGTATTGGCTGCACGGTGCGCACCTTTTGGTGGAGGGAAAGAAGATGAGTAAAAGTCTGGGTAATTTCTACACCCTGCGAGATCTCCTTGATAAAGGCTATAACGGCCACGAGATCCGTCAGCTGATGATTAGCGCCCATTACCGCGAAACCTTCAATTTTACCCTGGATGGACTGGCCGGCGCGCGTACCGCCCTGAACCGGATTAATGAATGTGTAACCAAACTACGCGGAGTTGCCGCTAATACTCAGACAGACCCGGCTACTGAAGTGATTACAAAATTTACCACTGCACTGGATGATAACCTCAACGTCTCAAGCGCATGGGGTGTGGTGTTTGACTGGGTCCGCGACTGCAACCGCAAACTTGCTGATAACTCAATGGATGCAGAGACTGCAGCAGCCGAATTGGCCGCTTGGGAACTTATTGATACGGTACTGGGTGTAAGCGTAGACCAAGAAGAAGCTCCAGCTGAACTGGCTGAACTCATGAAAGAACGCACCCAAGCCCGAGAGGCCAAGGATTTTTCACGAGCAGACGCGATCCGCGACGAGCTAGCTTCCAAAGGCTGGACCATTGAAGACACTGCAGAAGGGCCACGCCTTAAACGTCTATAGAATAATGAGTGGATTTTTCATCACATTCGAAGGCACCGAAGGCTGTGGCAAATCCACGCACATTAAAAAACTGGCCGCCCGCTTGGAAACCGAAGGCCATACAGTGCATACATTGCGTGAACCAGGGGGCACTGATTGCGGAGAACCCATACGCCAACTCCTCAAACATGGGCCTGATAGCCTGACTGCCGAAACAGAGCTGCTCCTCATGAATGCAAGCCGTGCCCAACTCGTACGCGAGGTGATTCGTCCTGCTCTTGAGTCCGGAGAAATCGTCCTATGTGATCGGTTTTACGATTCCACCACCGTTTATCAAGGAATTGGTCGCGGCCTTAACCTAGAAGAGGTGCAACGGGTGATTGACTTTGCAGTAGGAGACACGCGCCCGAATTTAACACTTTTACTACAAGTCCCATTGGAAACCAGTGAAGAACGTCTGGCTCGACGAATGGGCACCGACCGTTTTGAGCAAGCCGATCGTGCATTTTTTGAACGGGTAGAACGTGGATACCGGAACCTAGCCCAAAAGTATCCTGAACGAATCCACCCCATCGATGCTGATCTTTCCATAGAGGCCGTGGAGACCAAAATTTGGGAAATTGTCTCAAATACTCTGAATACCGCAGAATAGCCGTTGACACATCCACTCATTCGGGTAGTCTCCCGCTCCCCTTTTTTAAATGGCAAATAAGGTAAAAATTAACATCAAAAAAGTCTCTGACCTCAAACCTGAGGAAAAACTCGAATGGAGGCGCAACTATCTTTCCCGCAAAACTGCCCGCAAAACTGCCCACAATGAACGTGCGCGCGATCGCATCACCAATCTACGGCGCACCCTACGGAAGGCAACTGAAGCAAAGGACGCCGCCAAGGCCACACAGACCCTGAAGGAGCTTCATAGTGCATTGGACAAGGCCGCCAAGGTGGGCGTGATCCACAAACGCGCTGCTGCTCGGCGCAAAAGCCGGTACTCTGCATCAGTAAAAGCAATCGCAGCTTAAGAGAAATTTCTGTTTACGCGCCCACCGAAAGGCCGGGCGCTTTTTTTATTGCTCATATGCCCCGGCAGTTTAGAACCCGCCTATGCGAACCACTATTTTATCGGTCTTTTTTATTGGTATCCTAAGCTGTATTGGAGCTGAAAAAAAACCTAATGTGATCATCATATTTACTGATGACCAAGGATCGGTAGACTTGAATTGTTATGGGTCAACCGACCTCGCCACACCACACATGGATTCACTCGCTAAAAAAGGTGTACGCTTTACTCAGTTTTACGCCGCAGCGCCCGTCTGTTCACCATCTCGAGCCGGATTACTTACCGGCCGCTATCCTGTTAGAGCAGGAATGCCCGGTAATGCAGGGTCCACCAAGGGACGAGCAGGTTTAGCACCAGAAGAAGTTACCATTGCCGAAACTTTCAAGGCTGCCGGATATGTCACTGCCCACATTGGCAAATGGCACTTGGGCTATACTCCTGAGACAATGCCCAATGGTCAGGGTTTCGATTATTCTTTCGGTCATATGGGTGGCTGTATAGACAACTACTCACACTTTTTCTACTGGCAAGGACCTAACCGGCATGATCTTTGGCGCAATGGAAAAGAGATTTTTGAAGACGGTAAATACTTCCCTCAAATGATGGCCGATGAAGCCAGTAAATTTATCGAGGAAAACAGGGACAAACCGTTTTTCATGTATTATGCACTAAACACGCCTCACTATCCATATCAGGGATACGCCAAGTGGCTGAAGCATTATGCAAATCTACCCTACCCTCGCAACCTGTACGCAGCGTTCCTCTCAACGCAGGATGAAACCATCGGCAACCTCCTAACTACACTGGATCGCCTGAAACTACGTGAAGATACGATCATCGTTTTCCAAAGTGATCACGGTCACAGCCATGAGGAACGCGCTCATTTTGGAGGAGGCAGTTCAGGCCCCTATCGAGGGGCTAAATTCTCCATGTTTGAAGGAGGCATACGCGTACCTGCAATTATTAGTTGGCCTAGCAATTTGCCAGAAGGAGCAGTAAGAGATCAGGTCGCCCACAGTTGTGACTGGCTTCCTACTCTAGCTCAACTGACTGGGATCAAAATATTAAATAAGGACATTGATGGCCTCAACCTAACCAATGTAATTAAAGATAATACCGCAAACTCTCCTCATAAAGTGCTTCATTGGCAAATAGGACGCGGGAAAAATCCTAGGTGGGCCGTACGCGAAGGCGATTGGAAACTAATAGGTAACCCACAAGACACGAGCAACAAAGCGCCAATAACGGCAAAGGATAAACTGTTTTTGGTAAATCTAAAACAGAATGTTAACGAAATGAAAAATCTCGCACCAGACCATCCCGAAATCACCCAACGCCTGAAAAAGCTGCACGATAATTGGTCTGTAAACCTGAAAAATTAATTATTTTTTAGACCGCGCGAGAAGCCATTTAACAATACGTTCTCTGGCTGCAGGGGATGGCGGAGTAACATGCCCACCATTTTCCACACGCCATAACTCCGACACCACACTCCCATCCTTATTAGTGAAACGCTTTACCGAGGTTTCACTACCGGCCACTTTTCTTGCCAAATCAATTTTCTCCTTACTCGCATCGATTTCTTTTTCGCATTTGTTAAACTTTCGCCAGTTTTCAAAGTTTTGCTCAGCGGATGGGTAGGCACGGAGCCCAATAGACCCGCCTTTCCACTTGATCGTACTATCCTTGGTCCCGTGGACATGCAACACACTAACCGGTTCCGAAGGCTGTTTAGGCCATTTTTTATAACCCACACCAGCGAAAGGTGCGATTGCAGTGACCAAATCGGCATGATCCTGCGCCATCCGGTAACTCATGAAGCCACCATTAGATAAGCCGGTAAGGTAAACCCTTTTCTTGTCGATGCTGTATTCTTTTTGAGCCCAAAGGATCAGGTTTCTAAGATAAGTCGAATCATCATTCTTATTGGTCCAATCACAGCAGGCATTGGTGGCATTCCAGCTCCGATCCAATCCACTTGGAAAGCAATAAAGGAAACCATATTTTTCCGCAAGATCCGCTAAAGGAAAAAAGCCAGCCTGACCACGGCCATTAGAGGTAAACCCGTGCAGCGACAAAATTAGGGGATATTTTTTCTTCGGATCATAATTCTTAGGCTTAAGAATCTTGTAGTTTCGGGTGTTTTTCCACTTGGCCTTTTCATCAGCACCAACAGTTGAAAACACAAAGTTAAAACAAAGGATTAAAATAAGAGATGGTTTAATCATAATGTATGTTCTTTTGTACGCAATTTTGGTGCGGGTAGTTTCAAATAATCCGTAACTAATTCATATGGAGAACGGCCTTGATAACACCGGTCTCAGGCTTGAGCCAATTAGTGAATTCACCAATAAAATCATCGTAACTTGCCTGATGTGAAAGCCATGGATCAGTGTTTATCACGCCTTCCTCTATCAAACTGATAATTCTTGAGAAATCTGTGGGCACTGCATTACGACTGGCCTTTATAGTGAGCTCAGGCCGATGAATGGACACATGTTTAAAGCTTAATTCCTGAGTGGTAATGCCCACATATAAAACCTGCCCCGTGAAGGAGACATACTGAAATGCATTGGACATCGAGATATGGCTTCCGGTCGCATCGATTACAGTGATAGGCAAATCACCTCCATTTACCTCACGCAGCCGGTCAACTTCCGCACCATCATTCTTAAATACCACCGTATGATTCACCCCTAGCTTCTCTTTACAAAACTTCAGGCGCGCTTCATTCATGTCCATCACAGTTATTTCTGCCTTGGCCACCTTTAAGAATTCAATAGCTGCCATACCAATTGGGCCGGCACCAATAACCAAAACTTTATCTCCTTTCCGCGTGTCAGAACGATTTATGCAATTGCATCCAATTGCAAGCGTCTCCACCAAAGCCAATTGCTCCATCGTTAACTTTGTTGAGGGGTGCAATTTACGGGCAGGCAGGATGAAGCGCTCGCACATCCCCCCATTCTTATGGACACCAATGACCTCCAGTGACTCACAGCAATTGGTAGCGCCTTTCCTACAAGCATAACAATCACCGCAGTTCATGTAAGGCTCGATGGAGCAGTGATCCCCTTCCCTTACATTACCCACTCCTTCACCCACCTCCAGCACCTGAACTCCCAGTTCATGGCCTGGAATAACCGGGTAGGTAAAGAAAGGCATTTTACCTAAATAACCAGACACATCGGTGCCACAAATCCCCACTCGATGCACCTCCACCAAAGCCTCACCCGCGCCGGGCTTGTCGGGTTCATCTACCTCAACCGCAGCAAAATGTTCCGGCTTCTCGAGTCTGATTGCTCTCATTATAAGTTAATTATTTTCAGGTAAGCCCTCGATATGGCCGATATCCTTGATGGGTTCAATAATGGCGAGCACTTCACCTAGCAGCTCCTCATCCATGGGTGATTCAGCCCACTTAGCCCAATTACGTACGTTCTGAGGGTTAGCACTTCCAGCGACGGTAGTGGTGATATCCTCATGAGCCACGCAGTACTGAACAGCCAATTGCGCAATATCAACGCCTCGACTCTCACAAAGCTCAGCTGCCTTCTTGCAGGCCTCGCGCACCTCCTGTGGCTCCTTGTGCCATTCGGGTAGTACTGCATTGGTCAGCAAGCGCGCACAAAATGGTCCGGCATTCATGATACCCACGCCTTTTCCCTTGAGGTACGGGAAAAGTTCAGCAAAACGCGTATTCTGCAAATGATAATTATTATAGGAAAGGACAACATCCACATCAATCTGATCAATAATGAATGGGAATACCTTCATCGGATAACCGGAGAAACCGATGTAGCGCACTTTACCCTGATCACGAATCTTTTGGATGGCTGGAATTGTTTCATCTACAATCTGCTGCATCTCCACAAACTCGATATCGTGACAGAGAACAATATCCAGATGATCAACGCCCATGCGGTGCAGACTCACATCAATGCTTTCGGCCACTCGCTTGGCAGAAAAATCAAAATGATCCAGATCATAACGTCCCAGCTTAGTGCCCAGGATAAAATCCTCCCGTGGCAAATCACGCAATACCTGACCCAGTAGCACCTCGCTCATCCCTCGCCCATAAAAAGGCGAGGTATCGATGAAATTCATGCCCAACTCCAAAGCCACGCGGCAGGATTGTAGGGCCTCATCGATTGTTACCCTTCTAAACTCCTGCCCCAGTGATGAAGCGCCATACGATATTACAGGCAGCTCCAGATCTGTGTTGCCCAACTTGCGTCGTTCCATTTTTTCCTCAGGTTAAATATTGCTTAAAAGCATTAATTGTTGTTTTGGCCGCTGCATCCGAATCGGGCCACGGAAAAGCCTCAGCCGAGGCATACTTGGCATAACCAACCTCCTTAAGCGCCGTTGCAATTGTAGCATATTCCATGTGCCCACAACCGGCCGGTCGGCGGTTACTATCCACAAAATGTACGTGCCCAATATGGGAACCATAAGCTCGTAGACCATCAGCAATACTTGCTTCCTCAATATTCATATGGAACAAGTCCGCCAAAATTTCGATGTTATCAGTATCAAGGGTCCCAAGGAAAGGAACCACATCCTCTGCTCGGTTAAGGAGATTACTCTCATAACGATTCAGCGGCTCATAAATCAGGGGCACTCCAGCACCTTTGGCATGCTGACCAAGCTCATTGAGTGCCTCCCGCAAATACTCATGCGCTTGCTCCTTAGTAACCTCTCCCTCAAACCGCCCCTGCATTGAACCGATGATGGCAGGTGCGCCCAGCTGAGCCCCCGAATCGATAATCCCCTTGATAAAATCTTTCGCATTCTCACGCGAGGCGGCATCTGGTTGGCAGAGGTGCCACTTATGAATGACCCAGCCCCCTCCAGTCCCGACAGCGGCCACCTGAAGATTGTGTTGATCAGTAAGCTGGCGGAGCTCGTCAACCGGTATAGCACTAGCATTGGACGCAAAAACCTCAACAGCATCATAACCAAGTTCCGCCGCCTTCGCGCACCCGGTTGCAAGATCGTGCCAGAATACAAAAGGACCGCCTTCAGCCTCTTTCACCAGCGAAATGGTAACTGCAGATTTAATACTCATGATTCAACAAATAGGCGTTTAAAGTGGCGGTCGTAAATATTCTCAGTAACATTTTTAGCCACAACCTCCTCATTAGCCTTCAAGAGTTCGGTGTAGCGGGCTCCTTCCTTAGCCGCAAGCTTAAAGGAAATATGCAGGAGCTGGCGAAAATGCATATTGAATTCAGGATGCTCCTGAACATGTCGCAAGGCATTTGCATATTGCTCCCCACTCCAGCCATCAACCTCCTGAGCATTGGGCAGCTTGTCAGCATCTATATCGATCACTGATGCGTATGGCGCACAGAGCGCGTCCACGTTATCCAACGCTTTGGCATAAATCTCCTTGGACAACACCAACCCATCGCCTCCAGCCTCAGCCAAACCGATCAGTTCTTCCAGCCACGTAGTACCAGCTGTCTTCACGTGCACCCCGGCACCGGAACGACGGATGGCTGTACCGATAATCGGGTAAATCGAAAACTTGTCACTGCCACTGTGGACGCTCAGTTTAAGATTTTCAGGCAACCCATACTTCGCAATGGCATGGGCGATAACAGCCAAATCATCGTTAAACTCCTTCTCGAACTGCGCCAGATCCCCCACATAATCAACGCCTTTGTTAAAGCGGCCGGTAAATTTCGGCGCAATGGTCTGCAGCCTGACTCCCTCATCCGCCAATGCAGCCAGAATAATTAACAGCTCCGGTGGGGTCTGTGGCGCATCAGTCTCATCCATAGACACCTCTGCAATGAATCCATCCTTTTTGGATTCAATATGGCGATAAATCCTTGCCGCCTCGGCCGACGCACCCAGATACTTTCCTGCGACCTCCTCAACATACTCAGCAGTGATCTCAAAGGGTTCATCAATACCTTCAATGGCAACCGTACCAACCAGTTCAGGGTGTTTTCCCACGAACGCTGCCACAACATCACCCTCAACGCTCTGACCAATATAATCGGCCACGTCGATGGTAAAGAAATCAGACGAGCCGAGGTATTTGTCGACTGTATCCAAATTGATGTGATCAGCATCAACGTGCCAGCCTTTACCCCAAGCAAGCGCATCCACGGCTAATTTCGCTGCATCATAAACGCTTTGAGGCTCTGAACCGATAAAGCTATGCTCGCGATTGGATTTGTTCCAAACGGGCACCACATCCACCCCTTCCTCAGCAAGTTTTACGCATGCCTGCAATTGCGCCTTTGCCTGATGAGCGAACCGATCACCCACTCCAATTGTATATTTTTCAAGAGTCAACATTTCGAAGGGCGGACAAACTAAGGGAGGTCATGTTGATGTGCAAACAAATTGGCAATATAGATATACCAATAATCTCACTGTCTGCTTCATGCATTTGATTTGAAAAAATCCACCGATTATGCCACATTTTCATCTGGGGGACGACTCGTTGATTACCGCAAAAATTCCTGAAACGGATTTTCCACTGCCAAAACTCGGCACGGCTGATCTACATGGGCCAATAGGATTAGATGAACACGGCCTTGAGCCACGCGGCTTAGTTCGCTGGAACTATGAGGTCCCCGAACTGCAGCAGCATGCGTTACGCAGAGGAGATGGAGCATTCTCAAAACATGGCGTGCTCACCGCCAATACAGGAGCCCGCACCGGGCGCTCCCCTAAGGATAAATTTATTGTTCGCGATAAGGTAAGCGAAAACACTGTCTGGTGGGGAGACGTAAACCAGCCTTGCACACCCGAACTCTTCAATAAAATGCTCGGCCACGTGGAATGGTTCCTCTCTAACAGAGACGAGCTCTATGTCCAGGATCTCTTTTGTGGCGCGGACCAAAACCACCGCATATCGCTGCGCGTAGTTACTGAAACGGCATGGCATGCCGCTTTCGCCCGCACTTTATTCATACGCCCAACTGCACGTGAATTAGTTCAGCACGAACCTGAATACACCATCCTTCACGCACCCCACCTTTTGGCTGACCCCGATAGCATTGATGGAATTGATTCAAATGCGTTTATCCTCCTATCTCTTGAACATAAGATCGTACTGATTGGAGGCACTCAATATGCAGGAGAAATCAAAAAAGCAATTTTCTCCATCATGAACTATCTACTTCCAGAATCCGGCCAATTACCCATGCACTGTTCATGCAATACCACCGGAGAGAACACTGCCATTTTCTTCGGATTATCTGGAACCGGAAAAACAACCCTATCAACCGACCCTAACCGCCGCCTTGTTGGTGACGATGAACATGGCTGGACTGACAGGGGAATCTTTAATTTCGAGGGCGGCTGTTATGCAAAACTGATAAACCTTAATGAAGAGGATGAGCCAGCAATTTTTGCCACAACAAGAATGCCGGGCACCATCATGGAAAATGTAATCCTAAAGAGTAATGGCATTCCTGACTTCACTGACAATTCCCTAACTGCTAATACACGAGCTGCTTACCCTCTGGAATATATTGAAAACCGGGAGGCTAATGGCATGGCTGGACACCCTCAGAATATAGTACTTCTAACCTGTGATGCTTTTGGAGTGCTCCCCCCCATATCCGAGCTTACGCCCGAACAGGCAGCCTACCATTTTATCAGCGGTTACACAGCTAAGGTTGCCGGAACCGAAATGAACATTAACCAACCTACAGCAACTTTCTCGGCTTGTTATGGGGCACCTTTTATGCCCCGCCATCCCGGCGTTTATGCCGAGTTGCTATCAGGAAAAATTGCCCAACATCATTCTCAATGCTGGCTGCTAAATACTGGCTGGATCGCCGGGGGGGCCACCCAGAGTTCACGCATTAAGATACAATGGACACGAGCCCTGCTGAACTCAGCTCTTACCGGCCAACTGGATAATGTTGAATACACAGTTGACCCTCTTTTCGGTTTTTCAATTCCTCAAACCTGCCCGGGCATTCCGTCTGAAATCCTCAATCCACGAGATACGTGGGACAATCCTCAGGACTACGACCGCCAGGCACAGGAGCTTGCCACTATGTTTAATGAAAATTTCAAACAATTCATTGGAGATACTGCTGAACCTATTTGTTCGGCCGGCCCACAATAACGAAGTAGCCATTTTAAATCGGCTCATTATGCTTTGGGCACATGAGCAATCTCTCACACTCTGAACTTCTTCAGCTCAAACGCTGGAATACCCCCACCATTTACAATGGCTGGGAACAGATTACCCAATCCAATATAGCCGCTGATGCTTTTAATCTAGAACCTACCACTGATTTCATGCCTCAGATGGGGCCAATGGTTGGCTATGCTGTCACCATGATTATTGAACCCAGCAACCCTACACATAAGGAAACGTATGATTCCAGAGCGTACCGGGAGTATGTTACCAGCATATCGGGACCCAAAATTGTCGTTGTACAGGATTTAAATAAACCAAATTTTGTTGGGTCTACATGGGGCGAGGTAAATAGCAACACTCACCGCGCTCTTGGCTGTGTGGGAACCATCACTGATGGCTGTATTCGTGATCTCGATGAAATGACCAATGCCGGATTCAAGGCGTTGGCTTCACGACTATGTGTAGGCCATGCCCATTGGTGCCCTGTAAGCTGGAATTGCGAAGTGGAAATTTTTGGCCGAAAGATTCAACCTGGCCAATTGATCCACGCTGATAAGCATGGCTTTTTGGCAATCCCCAAAGAAGATGAAATGGAGCTCCTCGAAGCATCGCAATTCATGGATCGAAATGAGTGTGAAACGGTTATTCCTGCAGCAAGAAATATATCCGGACTCTCTACTGAAGAGTTACTTAAGCAACTGGATAATGGAGCAAAAAAATTTGGAGAAAACACACGAGAAAAATTCCACTAAGCACAAGAATCGAAAAATATGCTGATTCTTCGTTTAAAATAAAAAAACGAGCAAATTCTTGTGAATTGCGTTTGCTCTAACGCGTCATAAAAACTAAAATTATTGGTCTATGTGGAAGCGCGTATCATGCACTTTTTTAGCGGTCATTTTGACTGGTCATTTCTTCAGTATTTCAGCCGAGGATAAAGAACAGAAGAACACTGGCCAAATAAGTTATTTCAAACAAATCCGCCCTATCTTTCAGGCCCACTGTCAGGGATGCCATCAACCTGCCAAGGACAAGGGCGGATATATTATGACCGACTTCTCAAGTCTTTTGGCGGGCGGTGATGAAGAGGGGCCAGCCATTGTCCCCAACAAAATAACTGAAAGTTCGATAGTCGAACTGATCACACCAGAAGAAAATGGCAAAGCCGCCATGCCTCGAGGAAAGAAGCCTCTCCATTCAGCTGAAATTGAACTTATTAAAAAATGGATTAGCCAGGGGGCCAAAGATGACACACCAGAAGGGGCAGGGCAAAAGTACACTGCAGAAAATCCCCCCGTGTACACACTGCCTCCAGTTATCACATCAATCGATTACTCACCTGATGGAAAACTACTTGCAATCGCCGGGTTCCATGAGGTGCTCTTGCACAAATCAGACGGATCAGGATTGGTCGCTCGGCTTGTCGGATTAAGTGAAAGAATAGAATCAGTTCGTTTTTCACCGGATGGAATAAAACTGGCCGTGACCGGGGGTAAGCCAGGCCGTATGGGTGAAGTCCAAGTCTGGAATATTGAAAATCGTTCCTTGGTAATGTCTCACCCAGTGACCTTTGATACTGCCTATGGCGCAACCTGGTCACCAGACGGAAAATCGATAGCCTTTGGCTGCGGCGACAATACTGCACGTGCTATTGACGCAAAAACCGGGTCTCAGATCTTTTATCAAGGAGCTCACACCGATTGGGTTCTCGGCACCGCATTTGATATAGAAGGCAAACACCTTATTTCCGTCGGCAGGGATATGACAGCAAAGCTAACAGTTTTTGCCGATTCAAGATTTATTGATAATATCACCTCTATCACCCCAAAAGCCCTCAAAGGAGGTATAGCCGCTATCGACCGCCACCCTAAACATGAACATATTCTGGTCGGAGGATCAGATGGAGCACCACAGCTCTTCCGTATATTTAGGCAAACCAAGCGAGTAATCGGTGACAATGCTAATTTGCTGAAAAAATTCCCAGAAATGACAGGCCGCGTCTTTGATGTACGCTTCAACAAGGCAGGCACTGCCTTTGCCGCTGGAAGCAGTCTTGATGGAAAAGGGCAAATAGCTATTTTTGCCGCCAACGTTCCAGAGAAAATTCCCGATGACATAAAGAAAATTCAAGCCAAAAGGACCCGAGACCGAAACTCAGGAGAAATTCAAAAGCTGGATAAATTTCTTACAAACGGAGTAAAAGAAATCGCAAAAGTAGATATCTCTGATTCCGGCATATACGCCTTAGCTTTTAGCCCCGACGGCAAAACCCTAGCCGCTACTGGCAGTGATGGACACATAAGATTACTCAATGCCGTCAACGGAAAAGAAATCAAAAAATTCCTCCCTGTACCTCTAAGCAAACCAGAAAAACAAAAAACTATAGCTCAGAATGAAACCTCGATCTCAAAAGAGACCGCCAATTCAGAATCCCTTCCAAAAGGGTTCAAACTGAGCAAAATTACAATCGAGCCAAAGCATATTGAACTCTCTGGCTCTAGTGATTATGCCCAAATCCTTATTACTGCCGAACTAGACAATGGAGCAAGAGCAGATGTAACCCGCATTGTGAAAATAACAACAAAAGGTTCGGTAGCAGCCGCTTCCCTTCGCGGCAAAATCACACCCTTAAAAGACGGCAAAGGTACCATAAATGTAGAAATTGACGGTCTTAGGGCTAATGCACCCATCACTGTAAAAGGGATTTCGATAAAGAAACAGATAGATTACGTGCAGGACGTCATGCCAGTCCTGTCAAAATTGGGGTGCAACGCAGGAACCTGTCATGGCTCTAAGGATGGGAAAAACGGGTTTAAACTATCCCTTCGCGGATACGATCCAATTTATGATGTGCGCGCCTTCACCGATGAACTAGCTAGTAGGCGGGTCAATATTGCATCCCCTGCTGATAGCCTGATGCTATTAAAGGCAACGGGAGCTGTTCCTCACGAAGGCGGCCAAGTGACTAAACCTGGATCAAAATATTATCAGGTACTCCACGATTGGATTGCCAATGGGGCAAAGCTTGATCTCAAATCCGACCGTGTTGCCTCGATTGTGCTATCCCCTCAAAACCCAGTCATTCAGAATATTGGAGGCAAACAGCAAATGCGTATAATTGCCAACTACTCCAATGGTGCAAAACGTGACGTTACAGCTGAATCATTTATTGAAAGCGGAAACACCGACGTTGCCAAAACAGATAAAGGCGGACTAGTCACTGTCGAAAGACGAGGCGAAGCAGCTATCCTTGCAAGATTTGAAGGGGCTTATGCAGCAACGACAGTTACTGCGATGGGCGACCGAACTGGCTTCACGTGGAAAAAGCCTGAAATGTGGAGTCAAATTGATACGTTCACGGCGGATAAGTGGAAGCGTATGAAAATAGAACCCTCTGGGCTTTGCAGCGATGCAGATTTCATCCGCCGAGTTCATCTTGACCTTACAGGACTACCTCCCAGCTCAGAAGTTGTTAAGAAATTTCTTGCTGACAAAAGGGACACACGGATCAAACGCGATGAATTAATCGACCAACTTATCGGTAATGACGATTACGTTGACCACTGGGCGAACAAATGGGCTGACCTACTTCAGGTAAACCGGAAGTTCCTGGGAGCTGAAGGCGCAAAAGCCTTTCGAGAATGGATTCGTAATGAGGTTAAAATGAATACTCCTTATGATGAGTTTGCTCG
>CAJWKQ010000012.1 GCA_913041895.1 uncultured Verrucomicrobiales bacterium | reverse complement strand
TATCAAAATGACATTTATCGTTTTTCTCAACCATCTCCCAATTCATATGCTCATCTTCTGGAAGATCAATCCATCTCCAAGAGTCTCCATGTTTATGTATGACACAGAATTTCTTCAATGCATTTAAGACTCCATCAATGTGAGCAACTTCTGCGAGATCTCCATGTTCTCTAATACGATTCTTGCCGTGTCTGGTTTTTCCAGACAGCCGAACCAAGTCACCAATATGAATGACCATTAGTCTGCAATACAAAAAGAATCCATGCAATCCAAAGTAGGTTCAATAGTAAACAACCTACTTGTCTTACTAGGAAGTGGGGCAAAAAAAGTTAATTCAACATTACCACCAAAAGTCAAACGAACATCTTTGATTTTACGTTTGACATGAAACTTACTTGTAGGATTCCAGAAAAAGGTTTTACCCTTAGAGGACATTGCCCTGTTCATTCTATTTCTGATGATTTCTTCTGTACTCATTGAGAAAATTCTATGTATATTTCCAGACATATTACACCTCATTATTCATTGCGTGATCTTCAAGTTCTAGACGAGCTTCTTCTTCTGCCTCGATCTCCTCGATCATTTCAATAATATCCTCATCGGACATACTAGCATCAAACCAACCAATCAATTCTTTTTCCATCACAAACTCCGTTTGGGTTATCTCTCTCACTCACAAGAATAGTATATCAAATTTGACTCAAGATGTCAAGTTTTTTTATTTAAAAATCCTTCTTTCACTTCAACTTTTTCTGCAACACCACAATGTGGGCAGTAGTAATCAATATTCTCTGGAAGAGAATTATACTCAATACTTCCCGACAAACAATTGGGAGTAGAAGCATAACTCCACCAATTATTACAAGTGCTACAATTGAAATGAAATAATAGTTCTATTGTATATTGATGTTTCATGTTTTCAAATCTTCTTTGGGAACAACTTGATATCCTGACTTGTTATATGCAACTGAAACCGCAAAGCCGTCAGGAAGTTTCACATCCGTCTTTTCAACTTTTCGAGCTGCAGGTTTGAATCCCATCATCCGAGCTTCAAAGTCATCTGGAATATCATCCAGAATCGATTTCCTTCTATACAGTTTTGGCTCTTCTGATATCGTACCAGACTTCTTTCCTACAATCGGATCTATAAGAACTTCCGATTCGTCTGGTTCAAAATAACAGCCAGGTGCAACATTGTGTCTTTTCATAATGCTCCATTAAAAATGTTTTGATCGAGCCATATCCAGCCTGCTTCAGGAAAATCTATCCATCTCAAAAATTGACACATCTTCGCAAACAGATAGTTATATACATCATTATACATTTTAGTCCATTCTTGAATCGACATAACAACTCATACCTTCTTCACTCAGAACCTTTGCATATGCTTCTGCATAGGCCTCTTTACGAGCAAGGGATTGACCAAATTCACGAACAGGAACATAGTATCCACCATAATAATGTTTGTATCCCATTCCGATACTCCTGAGATAAGAAACAAACTTACCACGAGCAGGTTTAATAACTACTCCTGCAAATCCACAAGCACCACCTTCCACGAAATAAGTTTTCTTGGAATAATCAATGTCACTCCCAAAGGGAGTGCTTGGACTTCCGACAATCATCGGAGTTGGAGTGCTAGCACGACCAGCATCCATACCCATCAGATGGGCTCTCTCTAACAATTTCTCACACGCAACTTTACTCATACTCATAACAAACTCCTATATCAAAGTGAAAACATAATTACTGCAACCAAGTACATCAAACCAAATAATAGTACCGCCGTACCAATCTCTTCAAGCCACATTTTCATATCAAATCTCCATTACGACATTACGATCCAAGACCAGATCAACACAACAGTCATAAAACCGACTGCACCCAAAATACCTAAAAAAAGTTCCATATCAAATCTCCATTAATAAATGAAAGTAGGAAGAACATATCCTACAGAAATGAAAAGGATTTCACCGATTATCAAGTAAACGATGAACCATTTAAATGCCCACTCGACAACTGCTTCTATACTAGACAATAATTTTGCCACGACAAGCTCTCTTTGAAAGACGCTTCTTCTCACAACCTTTTCTCTTAGTAGAGAAACGAGTCATCCGAAGGACAGCATCAAGTTTTTTTAATTCAGACATTTTCATATCTACCTTTTCTCACCTTTCATAATTATTATATCAAACTATGAAAGGAATGTCAAGTTTTTTTCAATTAAAATTTTTCTATTTCGTGAGCAATTGGCTCTATGTTGGCATCAAAAAAGTTAGGTTGACCAGCACAACGAACCTCGACCCACTCACCAGTATGGTCTTGGAACGACTTCTTACCATACATACACAACCAATCAAGTCCGGCTCGAACTTCTTCCAGACCAATTTCGTGTTCGACAAATTCTTTTTTCACCATACCCATAATAATCTCCTATAATGAAGTGTACATTCCAGTATGAGATTCAAAAATCTCAACCAACATATCGTTGTAAACATTTTCGTAGGTCTTGACCGACTTCATCTCACCCATCTTAGTAACTTTGGCAAAAGTAATGTCATAAAGGTCAAGCATATTCAAAGATACTTCCATGTAATTTGCATTGGTTTTGTTTCGTCCAATTCTCATTCTCAGGGAATTATCAGTAGCTGCAAAGTTTTTTGCACCTGTCATGACACGAAAACGATTTCCGCCCAATTGACTCAAAATTGTTTCCGCAACTCTCATATCTGTACTCATAATCAATCTCCGAAAAGGGTTATTTCTCACTCACTCAGATTATAGTATATCATAAGAAGTGCCGAATGTCAAATTATTTTCAAACTTTTTTGAAAATAATATTTTGAACCATTCTTTCAAGAGAATCGACTCTGGATTCTAAGAAACTCTTTGTTGGGCCAGTACCCATTATAATGATCCATGCACACATGAAACAAGCAAGTCCTGCAAAAAGAACACCATAAGGTTTGAGTAATGCAAATCCCAATATAATCAGAATAAATGCAGAAATCCATTTCACTATTGTTTTTAACGTATCCATGTCTATCCTTTCATGATTAGACGATTATAAATGGCTCCCCGAGCTGGACTCGAACCAGCGACAAATTGGTTAACAGCCAACCACTCTACCAACTGAGTTATCGGGGAATGGAGCGAGTAGTAGGAATCGAACCAACATCATTAGCTTGGAAGGCTAAGGTAATACCATTATACGACACCCGCAAACTGGGCGCACTCTAGCCTGTTCGCTTGCCTTGTCAATCCGTCAGCGGTTATGATGTGGGCGATGAGCCAAGTGCTGCTTCAGGGCGGGCGTGTGATAGACCCGGCCAATACCCGCGATGAAAACGTCGACGTTCTTCTTTCCAATGGCAAAATACATTCACTGGGCAAAGATTTAAAACCAACTGACGATGCCGAGATCATTGATTGCTCCGGACAAGTAGTTTGCCCTGGACTAATCGATCTACACGTTCACTTTAGAGAACCAGGCCAAACGGCTAAGGAAGACATTGCATCAGGTTCATCAGCTGCGGCTATGGGGGGATTCACCTCAGTCGTCTGCATGCCTAATACCTCCCCTGCCATTGACACCCCATCTACGGTCAAATTGATACAAGACAAGGCTCAGCATGAGGCATTAGTAAATGTCTATATAGCCGGAGCCATTACAGTAGGCATTGCAGGGAAAGAATTAGCGCCAATTGGCTCCTTAAAGGATGCGGGGGTGGTTGCTATCACCGATGATGGCCACTGCGTACAAAATAACGAACTGATGCGGCGTGCCCTGGAATACGCAGGCATGTTCGGCCTGCCTGTTATGGACCACTGCCAAGACTACTCAATGGTGACTGACGGAGTCATGCATGAAGGGTATTGGAGTACTAATCTAGGATTAAAAGGTTGGCCGGCTGCCGGAGAAGATTTAATTGTATCTAGAAATATCGAACTAGCTCAACTCACCGGCACTCATATTCACTGTCAACATATCAGTAGCGCAAAATCCGTTGAACTCATCCGGCGTGCCAAGCAAAATGGAGTTTGTATCTCTGGTGAAGCATGCCCTCACCATTTCACTCTCACCGATGCAGCGATAGGGGGCAGTGAACATTTCTGGGCTGAAGACGGACGCGAACTGCAAAAAGAATCACAAAGAACACAATGGGCATCCTTTGACACTCGTTTTAAGATGAACCCACCACTGCGTTCAGCAGATGACCGCACTGCAATTATCGAGGGGCTTGCCGATAACACCCTTGAAATCCTTGCCAGCGACCACGCACCCCACTGTGCTCATGAGAAGGATGTGGAATTTGATTATGCACCTTTTGGAATCACTGGGCTGGAAACAGAACTAGCCCTATCATTAACCCAGCTATATCATGGCAAACACCTCTCATTAAGCGATCTGATTGCTAAGTACACCATAAATCCTGCTAAATTACTCAATCTCACAAAAGGCACCCTTACAATTGGCGCAGATGCGGACATAACGGTATTTGATCCGGATATTCAATGGGTCTTTGATGTTGAAAGCAGCCCAAGTAAAAGCTCCAATACTCCATTTAATGACTGGGCCCTCAAAGGCAGGCCCACGCTAACCATAGTTGGCGGCAATGTCATTAATCGCTTGAGTGAGGCAAACGCATAATTTTACCACCGCACCTAATGGAACGATTGGTTATTCACCATCGATTCCAATAACTGTCCCTTACTTTTTGTGTGTCCGCTTGACCGCTGTGCGGTCTCCTCTTAGTATCCGTCGGCTTCGTGGCCAAGTTAATGGCGATCCTTGCTCTAGAAGACGGAACTGTTTTTCAAGGCAATTCATTTGGTGCAGAAACCAACTCCTCTGGTGAAGTGTGCTTTAACACTTCCATGACAGGGTATCAGGAGATTCTCACAGATCCCTCTTACAAGGGGCAAATAGTAACGATGACTTATCCTGAAATCGGAAATTACGGAGTTAATACTGAGGATATAGAGTCTTACCAACCTCATGTTGCTGGATTTGCCATTAGAGAATTATCTACAGTAACTAGCAACTGGAGAGCCACCGGGTCACTCGATGAATATCTCAAAAAACACGGGATCCCAGGCATTGAAGGCATAGATACTCGTGCACTCACAAAAAAATTACGCTCAAGGGGGGCATTGAATGGAATAATCTGCACCGATCAAACATCAAAAGAAGAAGCCATCAATCGTGCAATCGATTGGCACGGAATGCTCGGCACAGACTATGCAAAATTAGTCACTCATGAAAAAGCGTTTCGATGGAATGAACACGATGAAACCAATGAAGAATTCTCCCTTCCCCAAGGCAACAAAACTAACCCCCTAATAAAGTCCCTACCCACTGCGAACATTCCGATCGTTGTTTATGATTTTGGGGTGAAATATAATATCTTGAGATGCCTCCGAAGACACGGATTTGATAGTCATATCGTCCCCGCTACAACTACCGCAAAAGAAGCCTTATCCTATAAACCAGCGGGACTTTTTCTTTCAAATGGCCCCGGCGATCCAGCCTCCATGGACTACGCTGTTAAAAATGTTAAAGAGTTAATTGACTACGGACTGCCAACATTTGGAATTTGCTTAGGCCACCAAATCCTAGGTCAGGCTCTGGGTGCCAAAACCTACAAATTAAAATTTGGCCACCGAGGGGCAAATCAACCAGTAAAAGAATTAGAATCCGGTCGGATCGAAATAACATCCCAGAACCACGGCTTTGCTATAGACGCTAACGCTCTCAATAACGATGTTTTGGTGAACCGCATCAATCTTAATGATGAAACCGTAGAAGGACTGAGGCACAAGACCAAACCTATCTCCAGCGTTCAGTATCACCCTGAAGCCTCGCCAGGACCCCATGATTCGAGATCTCTGTTTTCAGATTTCAAAGAAACCGTGACACAAGCGTAGCTTGACATACTGCAGGTAGATAGTAACATTCAATTGCCCGACCGAAAGGTAGGTAGCGTTGTTTGAGGCATGGCCACGCTGCTCTACATAATAACCGAAGGAATGCAAGGCGGCCCCTTTGAGCTGCCAAACGGTACCCATATTCTTGGATCCGCTGACGAGAGTAATATAGTTATCCCAGACTCGACAATATCTGCACAGCACGGCCAGTTTACCGTAACAGACGGTCAAATAGTATATCAAGACTTAGGGTCGCAAAACGGGAGCTTTGTGTCGGAGCAACCTATCACGCAGCCAGTGACCTTATCTCCAGGCCATATTCTTCAGGCTGGAAATGTCCATCTTCAGCTAGTTGACAACCCTGAGGCAGTGGAAAGCGTTAAAAGGGAGACTGCAGTGATCTCCAATATTCCAATAGCAATCGAGCCGGGCGATTTTGGTTCCATTGAATCAGGAGCATCAGCTTTTGAAGCCAAGAGTTCCAAATGGGTTAAAACATACGTTATTATCGCAATTGTAATAGGAGCTCTCCTTGGCGGTCTACTCGTCTTCATGGTTCTCATGTGACAATTAATCCGACGTTCTCTTCTCGAGAAACTTTTTTATCATTTCAGATTTAGAATCACGCGGCCGGCGACGTACTGGCAGGGGCTGACAGGTTACCCTGTCAAACTCATCAGAAGAAATAAACAAAGGCTCCGCATCATTGGTTCGCCTTTTCCATTCTTTTAGCTGGCTTCGTAACTTTCTTATTTCAGAGGCATATTTAGCCCTCCCTGCTAGATTCACAAGTTCATGGGGGTCGCTGACTATATCGTAGAGCTCTTCGGTTGGCCTTGGCTTAATAAAACAATTCAATTGTGCAGTATTCAATGTATTTTCAATCTTCATTTTTTGCATCGTTCGGAATACGGGGCTTCGCAATGCATCAGCAGAAGGAGTATTGGGAAGATGAGCATAGTAATTTCGGATATATTTAAACCTTTTATCCCTTACGTAACGGCATCGGTCTGAAAAATCGTGCCAGTTTTTTTCGCCGAAAGCATATGAACGAATAGACACCCTGGTATCCTCAAGCATTGGCATAAAACTTTTACCAACAAATGTTTCACCGTATTTCGCTCCGGCCAAATCCATAAATGTACGGGCGATATCAACCGAACTTACTAAGTTGGAATTCACAGTGTTGGGCTTCACCTTGGCCGGCCATCGAACGATCCAAGGAGTACGCACTCCGCTATCGTATAAAGTGGTCTTATCTCGAGGCATCGGCCGACCGTTATCGCTGATGAACATGACCAACGTGTTATCATCCACCTTTTGCTGTTTCAATTCAGTCATTACCACACCAACAAACCGATCGAGCCTCCGGATTTCGTCGTAATACAAAGCATAATCGGCTCGCACCTCAAGAGTATCCGGCACATACGGAGGTAATTTCACATCCTCTAAACGCGTAGGTTTCTTGAGAATATTCTGGTCGTAAGGGCGATGAGGGTCCAGTGCAGCTAACCAAAGAAAGAACGGCTTCCCTTTTGGTCTTTCGCGTAAAGTTTGCACCCATTCAGTCGCTCCACTTTTAGCGTCGCCTTTGGCTGACTCTTCAAACTTGCCTTGCTTAGAGACTATAAACCCACTCATATCTGCCTCTTTGACAACATTGAACCTACTTTTCATAGCATCACCCATATGGAATTTCCCTGCTGAGGCAGTCCAATATCCGGCCTCCATCAGTTTTTCTGTAAAAGTGATCTGATTAGCCGGAATAGGCCAGTGAAGCTCTTCGGCGTCAGTCTGATGTGGATAACGGCCAGTAATAATACTCGCACGGCTAGGACTGCATGAGCTGATTGTCAAAAATGCCTGATCAAAACGCATACCTCCTTCAGCGAGCCGGTCTATATTCGGTGTTGGCAAGCCCTTGTTTCCATACAAGCTGCAATCATTCCAGCTCATATCATCAGCAATAATCATTACAATATTAGGCCTACTCCCTGCTAGTTCCGCCCAAGCGGTAAGGCTTACCCAAAATGCAAAACCCAAGGATATAAAAACACGCATCACTCATACTTTGCTGTCATTTACTAATGTTTCAACTACAAAGGGTTGCACTTTACCCTCTAATCCGTATTGATTTGCTGCCCGTGGAAGACACGAATCAACTTATAGAGCAACGACGCACCAATCTCACCGTTTTGAACGAGGCTGGTATTGATCCCTTTTCCAATAAGTTCACACCTAGTGACGATGCCGCAACAGCTAAGGAAAACTACTCCGAAGAAAAACCTGTTTCAATTGCAGGACGATTGGTTTCAAAGCGTGAAATGGGAAAAACCACATTCGCACACATTAAAGATACAAGCGGCTCTATACAGCTTTTCATACGAAAAAATGATATAGGGGATGAAGCTTTCAAAATATTCAAGAGCCTCGATCTTGCAGATTTTATAGGTGCCAATGGAGTCCTGTTTACCACTAAGACTGGAGAAATTAGTGTTAAAGTTAGCGACTTTGTAGTTCTGGCGAAGGCGCTCCGCCCTCCTCCCGGCAAATGGCATGGACTGGCCGATCAAGAAGTTCGTTATCGCAAGCGGTATTTGGACTTAATGGCAAACGATGAGGCAAAAGAAACCTTTCTCAAGCGAAGCGCCATCATCAGAGAAATCCGAAACTTCATGAATGAAAGAGGATTTGTCGAAGTTGAAACCCCCATGATGCAGGCAATCCCCGGAGGCGCTGCTGCTCGCCCATTTGTTACCCACCACAATACCTTCGGAAGAGATTTCTATTTACGTATAGCATTGGAACTTTACCTCAAAAGACTTCTCGTTGGAGGAATTGACCGGGTATTCGAAATTGGGCGCAATTTCCGGAACGAAGGCATTTCCAGACGGCATAATCCAGAGTTCACAATGCTGGAAGCCTATCAGGCTTACGGGGATTATGAAACCATGATGGAACTCATCCAATCCATGATCTGCCATGTCTCTGAAAAAGTATTGGGAACCCTAAAGGTTGAACAAAAAGATAACGAAGGCAATATTACCAAAACCATAGATCTGACCCCTGACTGGAAATGCGCGAAATATAAAGATTTAATATGTGAAAAGGCAGGCAAAAATTGGTTTGATCTTACGCCTGAGCAGCGACGCGAACGTGCCCGCCAAGAACTTAATATTGAAATAGATACTGAAGAGGAGGATTTTGAAGTAACAAACGCAGTGTTTGAAAAACTTATTGAACCCACCCTCATTCAGCCAACATTTGTCACACATCTCCCTAAAGAGCTGGTCCCTCTAGCTAAGCTATCCCCTGAAGATCCAGATTGTGTCGAAGTTTTTGAGTGCTGCATTAACGGCCAGGAGATAGCCCCAGCCTACACCGAACAAAATAATCCAATTGAACAACGCGAACGTCTCGAGCAACAAGCAGGCGGTGAACAGCAAAAACTGGATGAAGACTTTCTAACAGCGCTTGAACACGGCATGCCTCCCGCGGGCGGTATCGGGATAGGTATAGATAGACTCTGCATCATGCTCCTTGGCCAAGAGAGCATTCGTGATGTAATCCTTTTCCCCCAACTCAAACCAAAGGAAGACTCGCCCAATCCACGGGCTGACTCAGATCCAGCTTAGGCAGCTCAATATTCACGCTTTCAGGATATTTCTGGGCTGCACCTGTATTAAATACTAACACACGTTCATTGGGTTTAACCTTAACCTGACTCACAAGCTGATCAAGAACCCCAAGGCAAACAGCGGTCTCAGGGCAAACTGCAACCCCCTCTGTCGAATTGGAGAGGTGCATCCACTTAGATATTTCATTCTCCGGCGAACTCATTGCCAAACCACCACTATCGCGAATGGCATCTAGAATCATAAAGTCACCGACTGCTTTAGGCACTCGCAGGCCACTAGCGATAGTACACGCATTATTCACTCGTTTAGCATGGCGCGCGCCTGATTCAAAAGCCCTCACCATAGGGTCACACCCATCACTTTGACAGGATACCATTTTAGGCTTCTTGCCACCCTTGAGCCACCCTAAAGCCTCCAGCTCTCCGAACGCCTTCCACATCCCAATCAAGCCAGTACCACCACCTGTTGGGTATAATATCCAGTCAGGCAATTCCCAATCAAATTGCTCGGCCAGTTCGAGCCCCATGGTCTTTTTCCCCTCAATCCGGTATGGTTCCTTCAAGGTTGATACATCAAACCAACCCATTTCACTCTTGCCCTCACCAACCAGCTTACCGCAATCATCGATTAATCCATTTACAGAGTAAACATTCGCCCCATGAAGCACGCACTCTTTCTGATTTATAATTGGCGTATCCTCCGGCATGAAAACCCAGCTCTCAAGCCCAGCCCTTGCAGCATAAGCCGCGAGCGCGCCGCCAGCATTGCCTGCAGTGGGCACAGCAAGACGCTTTAGGCCTAACTCCTTAGCCATTGTAACAGCCATAGCCATACCGCGAGCTTTGAAACTGCCAGTAGGCAGACGGCTTTCATCCTTGATCATCAAGTTTTGCAGTCCAAATTCTGAGCCAAGACGATTTACAGGAAGTATTGGGGTTATTGTTTCAGTTAGTGAAACAATGTTGAGTGGATCTTCAACCGGCAATAACTCAAGATAACGCCAGAGTGTGGGAGGCCTGCCGAATAAAGCTTTTTGAGGGAACTCCCTTCGAATCAATTCTAAATCATACCGCACCCACAGTGGCCGATTACATTTAGTGCACAATCCGTGTATTTCACCTGCTGAATATTCCGCCGCACAATTAGCGCATTCAAGATGTGTCACAAAAGGCACTTAACAAAGGAACCCCCTGCCCTGCTCCAACTCAATGACAATCTATTCAGATGTCAGGCTTGAATCGATGCGGCGACCTAGGCAGAGTTCGGCCATGGCGAAAAAAGTTCGCATGGGTTTTATTGGTGTGGGTGCTATGGGCTATAGCCACTTACAGGTCTTCCACCAACAATGCAAAAAACAAGCGGTCGCTGTGGCTTTATGCGCGAGTAATCGTGAGCGTATTCGCAGGGCTCAAGAAATTTCCCCTGACATGGAACTCTTCAAGAAAGAGTCAGACCTTATCGAAAGTGATTTAGACGCAGTTGTAATATCCTCCCCTAATTTCACCCATGTCCCCCTTGCGTTAAATTGCCTAAAAGCAGGAAAGCATGTATTTCTGGAGAAGCCAGTTGGCATAACGGCCAAAGAATGCGCGCAACTGTTAAAAGCAACCCAAAAGAGCGACCGGGTTCTAATGATAGGCCATGAGCTCCGTTATTCGGCCTACTTCACAAAGATTAAAAAATTAATTAATCAGGGCGCAGTCGGCACTCCTTTAATGACATGGTGCAAAGAGTTTAGGGGCCCCTTCCAGCCTAAAAGTCGTGAGTGGATTCAGGATAGACGAAAAAGCGGAGGCTGCTTGGTCGATAAAAACTGTCATCATTTCGATCTGATGAATTGGTGGATGGCATCCAGGCCCAAACGTGTAAGCGCCTTTGGCAGTAATGCTGTAAACCGTGTTATCTCGGGGCCAAATCAAGTTCACGACCACGCATCAGCAAGCTGGGAATACGCCAATGGAGCAAAGGGAACCCTCCATTTAAGTTTATTTGCCCACAAGCCACCAAAAGAAACCCTTGAAATGGGAGTCGTGGGTGAAGAAGGAATACTACAGACAGATCTTGATAATTTAAACCTGCTCCATTGGAAAAAAGGGAAACGTAAAGAGGAGCCTCGAATTATTCCGGTAAAGGCAACGCGAGGCGTCGGATGGGGCGGCCATTTAGGCTTTGCTGAAATACATCCTGCATTTATCAAGGCTGTGCAAGCGGGCAAGTCTCCTTTAACTTCCGTAGAAAACACCATCGATGGCACACTTCTGGCAATCGCAGCTGAGGAGTCAATTAGAACAAAGAAAACTGTCACCATAAAATAAATGAGCAAGCACTCCATTACTGAAAACCTTTTAAATGGAACCATAGCCAAAGAACCCGTTGGCGATGAACAAGGCTACTGGGCTGGCGCGCCAGGCTGGTATTGGGATAAATCGGATCAAGTCGGCTACATTTGCTACAGAATCCGTCGCCCACGAGGGATTGAGCCGGATCGTGGCGGAGAATCACGAATTGCCAAGACCGCAGATTTTAAAACTTTTGAGGACGTATGGTCAGTGCATAAGGATGCCTACGAATCCGCATCCATTGAGAAAAGTATATTAAGACGTGGCAGTGATGGCGTCTTTAGGTATTTAACAAGCTATGTGGCCCCTGAAGATGGAAGATGGTGCGTCACCGTTAACAAGTCAGACAATATTGAGTCACTTGATGCGGGAAAAACACAACGTCTCTTCACGGCAACCGAACTTGGCTTGGAAGGCATTAAAGATCCGTGGATATTGGCGGAAAACGGAAAATACCATCTTTTCATGAGCGTAGCTATCGATACTGCATCTACAAAAGATAGCTCTCATGACACTTTGGATATATTTAACACAGGTGAATGCATAAGCGCCACGGCACTTGCCACCTCCGAAGATTTGGACAACTGGGATTACCAGGGAGTAATCCTTAAACCTGAAGGCGACAGTGCCTGGGACAAATATTGCCGCAGAATCAACAGTGTTCTTCCCTTGAATGATAAATACTATGCTTTCTATGATGGCAGCGAGGGACACCATCAAAACTATGAAGAACGCACAGGTTTGGCTGTATCCACCGACTTAAAGAACTGGGAAATTCTAACACCAGATGAGCCCTGCATCTCCAGCCCGTACGCAACCGGATCACTGCGCTATATAGATGCGCAACTTCATAAAGATGAAATTAGATTCATGTATGAGCTTACCAGAGCCAATGGCTCACACGAAATGAGAACAACAAGCTTCGCAGCCAAGGATTTTGCGCTCGAATAATTTATTCAGGCAACTCCTGCCCTTTTGTTTCTGGAGCCATATAGGCAACCCAAACACCCAACAGAAATACGGGCGCCATATACAAGGACGCTTGATCCGCCTGCCAGCCAAGTTTTGCGACAATAAGTAAATATATAGCTGAGCCCACGCGGCCCATATTAAAACAAAAACCGGTTCCAGTACCACGCAAACGCGTCGGGTATAGCTCTGGGAAATAAACTGCATAACCCGCGTGCATTCCTAACGTAAGAAACCCAAATACAGGTAAGGCTATGGTTAAAACAGTAGTTGATGCGCCATTAGGTATGAGCACCATAAACATCAGCAATGCCATTATAAACGCTCCTAAATGATAAAGCATAAATGCGCCGCGACGTCCCAGTCTGTTGGAAATAGACCCAAATAACACCAACCCTAGACCTCCGCCAATCGTATTTAAAGCCATGCTACTCATTTCTGCTTTCTTGATAGCTTCAGAATGTTTATCTAGGGCATTTTTACGTTGCTGCTTCCAGTCACTTTTTCTTTTTTCAAAGGATTCAGCATTTTCCTCATCCTTTTTGGTGGGCGGCTTAAGATCTATATTTTCGATTATCAACGCCTTTGCCTGCGCAGAACGCATCAGGGCATTTTTACCATAGATGTGACAGCCCCAAAAAGTAACAAGACCAATAGTAGCCAAGGCAACACCCAGAACCGTGCCTCGGATATATTCTTTATTAAATATCTCTGATAAACGACCCGTAGCTTGAGATTCATCCTCTTTCTCAGTTTCTTTTGCTTTCTTCCATCTTTCAGGTTCATGCAGTTTCCAGCGAATCCACAATGTTAATAAAGCCGGCAGGATGCCGATAAGAAACCCTAATTTCCATGTGCTATCTCCCCATGGCTTGGCTGCAATAATGAAATAACCTACTGCCGCTGCAAGCAGTGTTCCAAAAACACTTGATGCATGGAATATAGAGCTCATCACTGCACGAGAACGTTTAGGCATAACTTCAGCAACCATAGCACTCGCCACTGCCCATTCGCCTCCAACACCCATAGCAACAAGAAACCTAAGCACGACCATATGCCATGCCTCTGAAGCCAAAGCCGTTAATGCGGTGAAAACTGAATAAAACAGGATAGTAAAGATAAGAGTTTTGGAACGGCCGATCCGATCGCTCATTATCCCGAAAAGCACCCCACCAAAAGCTCCACCTAGTAAAAATGATGCGAAGGAAAAATTACTCCAACGAGCAACTTCTGGATTATCAGCAGACCCCACGTTGAGCAACTGAGGCATGGCATCTCGCATCGAGGCCACAAATATTTGGCCTTCAAAAATATCAAAAACCCAACCTAGCGATGCGATCAGGAGAACCAACCACTGATACTTACTAATACCTTCGTACCATTTCTTTTGGCCACTGTTTTCTTCATTATCCATTATTTATTATCTTTCGGTCGCTCTAGTTTGAAAGTGCCAAAATCTATATTAGCACGATAGTTCATCTTAATGCTATCGACCGATCCGTTCCCATCATATTTATAAACTCCTCCTGCAAGCCACCCCAAATCTGCCTCCCCATTAAAATTAAACATCCCTTTATTCTGTTTAATGGTCATATCCATATCATAGGGATAGTTAATGGTTAAAAACCCCAGTTTATACTTTGCGTGAAAGCGGGTATGGTAAACATCATTCTCACCATCGTTTTTGGTTATTAGACACCTCAAGGGACCGTTATGTTGATTATAATCACTATGCCAACTACCGATCCATCTGCCTTCAACACCCTTAAAGTCAATACCTGAAGCCTTTTCCCAATCCCGATTAAAAGAAGAGCAGCCAACGGCAAATACAGCCGCTGCAACCAACATGATTAATGCACGTTTATTCATCTTTAAATTATTGTTGAGTGCTAAAATAATTAACTCACCTCAACCTCGCAATGCGGGCACAAACCTTTTTTATTGTTCTTAAGCTTGCCATTGCATCCGCCACAAAAGTAACGCTTAGGCTTTATCACATACTGCCCCACCGTTGAAAGCACCATCCACATCACCAGCACAACTACAACCGCCCTGATCGGCCCCAGTTTTTCGTTGAAAAGCAGGAAATCTACCTTCAAGAAATTAAAATACATGTTAGCGACCAGACCCAGCGCAAGCAAAGCCACCAGACTCATATACGGCTGATATAATTTGTTATCGTGAGATTCAATCATGACCCACGCTTCAGAAACTTTTTGATGTACAGTTTGTCTCGATACATTAGTAGGATTTACCACTTTCGGAGGGGGCACTGGTGAGGCTTCTTTACCCAGTGTCTCCGGAGTCAGGGGTAAAGTGGGAGGCACTCCACTTACTGTTTTAACCCCGCCAATCCATTCTTCCACGGCAATAGCGCTGGCCGGACGCTTTGATGGATCCTTGGATAAACAGGCCATAATCATCGCACAAACGGCATCAGGAACCTCATTGTGCAGTCCTAGCTCAGACAACCTTTCCGAGAGGGGCTTAGGCTCTTCATGCAGCAACTGGTGGGCAATATCGCCAGAATAGAATGGCGTCCGACTGGTTAATAGTTCGTAAAAAGTGGCCCCCAAGGCATAAAGATCATCGCTGGCCCGCGGAAGCTCCCCTTTCATCTGCTGGGGGCTCATATAAACCGATGTCCCACTTATACTCCCCTGCATGGATGAACGGCTCAAACTTTCAGCCATGGTAGCGGCAATGCCGAAGTCAGCCAGCTTAAGATTGCCAGAGCGATCCACGAGCATATTGGATGGCTTAAGATCACGATGCACGATTCTGCTTCGATGTGCGTATTCGAGTGCATCGCAAAGCTGTGTCATTAATGGGCGAAGATTCTCCCACTTAAAGAGTTGCTCAGGCTGCGCAAGCCGCATCAAAGCTAAATCCTGACCATCAATATATTCAAGAGTAAGGAATGGTGGTTCCTCATCCGGCTGAATCAGGTCAAAAATCCGGATAATGTTGGGATGATTCAGGTGTCGGCTTTTTTCGACCTCACGCAAAAGATCATTCATCGCTACCGCATCGCCGGTGAGTTCACCGGGAAGGCGCTTTACAGCAAGCTCCTGATTTACCTGTTGATCATTCACCAGCCACACCTCCCCACGGCCGCCTCTGCCAATTTGACGTATCAACTGATATCTTCCAGCCAACAAACCCTCTTCTTCACCTGAGGAGACTGCTGAAATCGATTGCAATTGCAGCCAACGGTCGGCCACCTGGATGGTTTGCCCTGAATAGATCTGTAACTTGCCAAGAACAGCCGCCCCATCCAGATATACCCCCCCTGCAGTTAGGCCACCTATATCCTCAATGGACATTAAGCCATCCTTGACTTCCAATCGTGCATGTTCTGAGGCAATGGAACCCACTTGAATCTGACAGTTCGAGCCAGCCCCAATTAGATATATGCCTTCACCCAACATGAACTCGGTAATGACCAATCCATCGGATTGAGCGATCAAAACCTTAATGGCGTTGGTGGGCATGGAAAGAAATGGCGGAGAGGGAGGGATTCGAACCCTCGTTACCCGTTATAGGTAAACCAGTTTAGCAAACTAGCGCGTTCGACCACTCCGCCACCTCTCCGCGGGGTCGAGGGCACCCTACTCACCTCTGGATTTTTAGTCAATGTAGACGATAAAAAAGGGAATCATTGCCCGCAACACATCGAATCATTAAAATTACATCTGTGAGGGCAGTTATTCTATTGATTTTGGCGACCAGCTTTTACCTGCCTTATAACATGTTCTGTATAGAGCTGCCGCCCACGCTGAGCTTGAAAGTCGAACAGGTTACTTCAGGCTCCAAGCATCATTTCTTCGGCTACATTGGTCAGTGCCAAACCATTCCTTGGAACGCCAGTGGCCGCTATATTCTTTGTCTTGAAATTGACCACATAAACAGGATGCCCAAGCCTGATGAAGCCGCAGCCGTTTGTGTTATCGATACTCAAAACCAGAACAAAATCATCGCCACCGATAAAACATACGGCTGGAATCCACAACAGGGCGCCATGTTTTACTGGCATCCCAAACATGACGAAACCCAGTTTTTTTTCAATGATCGCGACCCCAAGACAGGCAAGGTTTTTACCGTCCTCTATGATCTAAAGACAAAAAAACGACTTCGTGAATATCGCTTTAAAGATACTCCTATCGGCAATGGCGGGGTGACAGCCGATGGTACTTTTTTTATGGGGCTTAATTACGGACGACTTGCCCGCCTCAGACTAGTCACGGGTTATCCTAAAGCTCTCGATTGGTCCAAAGAAGAAAAAGCTCCAGCTAATGACGGCGTCTTTAAAGTGGATATCAAAACCGGCAAAAAGCAGCTTCTAGCTTCTTTTCGGGACCTCCATGAGCTTCTCCTAAAACAAAACCCAAAATTAAATCATAGCGGTCTATTTATTAATCACACCTTGCTTAACCGTGATGGGACGCGCCTTTATTTTTTTGTGCGGGCAGGCTGGAGCAGCCAAGATGGTGATAAAATCAATATCCCCTGCTCCATTCACACCGACGGCAGTAACTTAACCCTCCACTCAAGGCATATTGGGGGCCATCCTGAATGGGATCTAGGCAACGTACTAATCGGCAGACGAAATAAGGATCAAATCCTTTATGATGTAGATTCAAAAAAGATTATTGGAAAAATAGGATCCCCAAAATTATTCCCTAAGCCTGAAGGCGATATATCCCTATCACCCAATGGCCAGATGTTTGTAAACGGATACAAAAAAGACAGCAAAAACTTCTACGCCATATACCGAAAAACTGATGGTGCTTTCGGTCTCAGCAAGGGCCTTGATAAAGGTTCATACTCAGGCGATATCCGTATTGACCCTGCTCCACGTTGGAATCGTACTAATGATGCGATTTTAGTGCCCGGACTTGCCGACAATAAAACCCGGCAGATATTCCTTATTCGGATCACAGAGGGCAAATAACTCCCCTATCCTATTACCTTGCCTTTTGGCCGGTCACGCTGGAATCTTGGTGCGTGGAGGTGGCTTTACCCATCATTTTATTTGTTGCCGGATTTGCTATAGGCGCATTTGTAGTTTGGAAAATTAAACAAAAAGAAATTGAAGAACGCCAACGCATGGAGGCGGAACTAGAACAGGCCTTCAGCAATCTTTCGCGACAGGCACTTACCGATAATCAAAGCCAGTTTCTTGATTTAGCTCGTAATGAATTCAAAAAACTTGAGGACAACTCCGGCCAACAGCTCAACCAGAAAAAAGAGCTCATTGATAATAGCCTCAAGAATATTGCTACTTCCATAAAACAACTCAACGAAGGCACTTCTCGCCTTCACGGTCAGGTTGAACATTCCACGAAGCGTATTGAGAATCTCAGTGACACCACCGACCAACTGCGTCGCATCCTTTCCAGCAGTCAGGCACGCGGCCAATGGGGTGAACGCATGGTCGAAGATATACTGAATTTACTAGGAATGCTTGAGGGCAAAAATTATGAGAAGCAGTCCTCAGAAGGAGCAGATCGCCCTGACTTCACCTTTCACCTGCCGAAAGGCAAAAGGCTGAATATGGATGTGAAGTTCCCAATCACCCATTACGAACTGTTTCTATTGGCTGAAGATGAAACAACACGCGCAACTGAAAAGAAACAGTTTCTAAATGATATCCGTGGCCACGTAAAATCTGTAGCCAGCCGTTCCTATATCGATGCGGCAGGCGGAACAGTTGATTACGTACTCATCTTTATCCCCAATGAATCCATCTATAGCTTCATTAACCAGGAAGACCACGAGCTCATGGACTTTGCCATGGAAAAACGCATTGTCCTCTGCTCGCCTTTAACTTTGTACGCGATACTGTCACTTGTTCGCCAATCCGTATCCAGTTTTGCAGTCGAAAAACGTGCAGGTGATTTACAGCAGCTGGTACAGCAATTTGCGGAGCAATGGGAAAAATACAGCGATAAAGTAGACGCCATGGGCAAATCCCTATCGACTACCCAAAAACATTTTGATGAATTGAGCTCTACCCGAACGAAAGCGCTGGAACGTCCTATGGATAAAATTACCGGTCTCAAGCTTGAGCAACCTCAGGCTCTCACCGACGGTACAGAACAATAAGCTTCTAATTGCCCGAATAAGACGATTCTGGTAACGTCATAATGTTATGTCTCTTAGCCGTACAATATTGGCTTCAACCTTAATCAGCCTCCTGTTTGATCCACTTGCAGCCGAAGAACTTCCCAAAACTGTTCAATTTAATCGCGATATACGACCAATTCTGTCCAACAACTGCTTCCTTTGTCACGGACCGGACAAAGGCCGGCGAAAGGCTAACCTAAGACTAGATGTTGAGGAAGAAGCTAAAAAGGAAGTCATCATTCCCGGGAAACCTGAGGAGAGTGAATTATGGGCGCGCATTACCTCAACTGACAAAGATGAGAGCATGCCTCCGCCAAAAACCAAAAAATCCCTCAACGCACATCAAGTTGCTCTAATAAAAAAATGGATTGAACAGGGAGCTAAATACGAAGGTCATTGGGCATTTACCTCCCCCCAGATGCCTGCCTTGCCTAAAAATATAAATAAGTGGGGCTACAACCCTATCGACAATTTCACCCTAAAGCAGTTGGAAGCAAATGGCCTTACCCCCTCCCCTGAAGCCGCAAAAGAAATTCTCATCCGCAGAGCAACCTTCGATCTTACCGGCCTCCCACCTACACTTCAGGAAATTGACGCATTCTTAAACGACAAAAGCCCCAAGGCATATGAAAGCGTTGTCGACCGGTTGCTGGCATCAAAATCTTTTGCAGAACGGATGACCCTTCATTGGATGGATGTAGCACGGTACGGAGATAGCAGCGTCCACCATGCAGACGGCCCCCGAACAATGTGGCCATGGCGCGATTGGGTTATTGATGCCTATCACACTAATAAATCATTTAAAGATTTTGCTACAGAACAATTAGCCGGTGACTTGATTCCCAATGCCAGCAATGATCAAAAAATTGCCACCGGGTTTAATCGAAACCATGGAACAACCGATGAGGGGGGGTTAATTATTGAGGAGTATCGCGTTGAGTACGTTGTGGACAGAGTTAAAACCACTGGAAATGTATTTTTAGGGCTGAGTATTGAGTGTGCGCAATGTCATAGCCATAAGTACGACCCCATTTCACAAAAGGAATATTACCAGTTTTTTGCGTTCTTCAACAATAACTCAGACAGCGGCAAACAAACTCGTGGCGGCAATGCCCCACCTATGCTCGAGGTGGTTAGCGATGAAAAACTAGCTAGAATTCAAGCAGCTGAGATAAAACTAAAAGAAGCAGAAAAGAAAATCAGTGAATATAAGAAAACGGCTAGTACAGCATTCGATAAATGGGCTATCGAAGCAGCCAAGAAAGTTGGCGAACAACCTGAAGAGCCTGCAGGGCTATATGCACATCTGCCATTGGACGAATTTACAGATCGTAAGTCAACGGACCTTCTAAATGAGAAGAACGAAGTTAAATGGGAAGGCAAGGGCCGAGTGGTAAAAGGCAAATTCGGCAGCGCGTTTCGTGTAGAAGGCAATGGCTACATTAACGCTCAAGGAATCAAACCACCTGAATGGAATAAGCCCTTCAGTTATGGTTGCTGGGTAAAACCAGACGCAGGCAATGCAAGTGGGGCAATATTTAGCAAAATGAACGAATCCAACGCCTACCGTGGCTTTGATCTGTGGCTTCAAGGTGGTGCACCCGGCACGCATATCATTCATAAATGGAAGGAAAATGCAGTAAAAGTGGTGGGCAAGACAAAAGCCAAAGCCAAACAATGGTCTCATATTTTTGTGACCTATGATGGGTCAGGCAAGGCATCAGGCACCAAAATATATTTAAACGGTAAACTCGAAGCTCATAATATTGAAGCTGACGGCCTCAATGGCAGTATTCAAACACCCAATGATTTTCGAATAGGAAGACGTTCGAACTCAGCTCAAGCCAACAATATTGAAATAGATGATGTCCGAATCTATAACCGTACTCTGAGCGCTTCTGAAGTAGCTTCGCTAGCGGGCAATGACCCTATTGCGCCCCTTCTAGCAATTGCTCCTGATAAACGCGATGCGAAGCAAACAGCAACATTGCTTAACCATTATCTCAATAATATCGATAAAAACTTTCAAAAACTGACGACCGAAAAGAGCTCTGCTGAAAAAGAGAAAGGTGAAGCCAGTAAAAATAAGATCACCACTATGGTAATGGGTGATTTACCAAAAATGAGGCCAACATATCTGCTGGAACGAGGTCATTATGAGCACCCAAATAAAGAAGAGGAAATTAAAGCGAATGTGCCTAGCTTTTTGCCAACCATGCCCAAGGATGCCCCTGCAAACCGCCTTGGACTCGCTCAGTGGCTGACTCAGCCCGACCACCCACTTACCGCACGCGTTGCTGTTAATCGTTATTGGTCGCTTCTCTTTGGAAGAGGCATTGTCTCCACGGTTTCAGACTTTGGAACACAAGGCGAATGGCCAACCCATCCGGAATTATTAGATTGGCTGGCGACAGACTTTGCAAACAATGACTGGAATATTAAACGCACAATTAAGCAAATGGTGATGAGCGCCACCTACCGGCAATCCTCAAAATTGAATAAGGACCTATACGCCAAGGATCCACAAAACCGTTTGTTATCAAGAGGATCCAGGTTCAGGCTTCAGGGCGAATTTATTCGCGATAACGCTCTATCTGTAAGCGGCCTACTTGCAAACAAAGTTGGCGGCCCAGGGGTTAAGCCCTATCAACCACCCGGCCTATGGAATGAAGTCAGTCTCAGCGGTAATGTCCGCTTCAAACAGGATGCCGGTGAAAACCTTTACCGCAAAAGCATGTACACCTACTGGAAAAGATCTGCCCCTGCACCATCAATGACAATTTTTGATGCTCCTACCCGTGAGAAGTGCATGGTGGAGAGACCGCGCACAAACACGCCTCTACAAGCCTTGGTCACCCTAAATGATCCACAATTCACTGAAGCATCTCGGAACTTAGCCCAGCGCATCATTAAAGAAGGAGGCAAAAGCCCAAAGGAACGAGTCGAATACGCCTACCGCTTGGTTACATCTAGAAAGCCAAAACCAATCATTCTACAGATTCTTACAAGCGCATATAACGAAGAACATGCTAATTTTGGTAAAAATACTGAAGCTGCAAATAAGCTACTAGCAATCGGCGAGTCCAAACGTGACGAATCGATAAATGCAGCAGAGCACGCAGCCTGGACAATAGTTGCCAGCATGTTGCTTAATTTGGATGAAGTAATCACAAGACTCTAGCTAAACCATGGACCCTATATACGAGAACGGACTTCTACAAACCCGTAGAGAGCTTATTTTTAATGCAGCCAAATGCCTTGGCGGCGCAGCCCTCGGATCGTTAATGGCGCCTAAAACTATCGCCGCACCAAACACAAATCCATATGGCGGATTGTCAGGCGTCCCGCACTTTGCCCCCAAGGCAAAGCGCGTCATTATGTTATTCTTCTCCGGTGGGCCCAGTCATATAGACATGTTTGATTATAAGCCTGCCATGAGGGGCTTTCATGGCGAAGAGCTTCCCGATTCAGTTCGTAACGGCCAACGACTCACCACGATGACCAGCGGCCAGAAATCATTCCCCTGTGTCGCCCCCATGTTTGAATTTAAACGCATGGGCGCACACGGCACATGGGTCAACGAAACTCTACCCCATATAGGAAGCATAGCTGATGACATTACCATCGTTAAATCGATGCATTCAGAGGCAATCAACCATGATCCTGCCATTACCTATATTCTCACCGGCACACAGCAGCTGGGCAAACCCAGTTTTGGATCATGGATTAGTTACGGTCTAGGCAGCCCGAATAAAAACCTGCCTTCTTACATCGTAATGATCTCACGAGGCTCAGGAGCAGCCAATCAGGCCCTCTATTCCCGCCTCTGGAGCAGCGGTTTCCTTCCGAGCAAACACCAAGGTGTAAACCTCAGAAGCGGCAAAGAGCCCGTTCTTTACTTAAAAGACCCTGAGGGAATTGACCGCAACCTACGACGTCGAATGCTTGATGGAATATCCAAGATAAATCAGGAACAGTTCGAAGAATTTGGCGATCCGGAAACTCAAACGCGCATCTCGCAGTATGAGATGGCCTTCAGAATGCAATCTAGCGTTCCAGATCTCATGGATGTGTCTACTGAGCCCAAAGGAATAATGGACCTGTACGGGCCGGACGCCAATCGTGCAGGATCTTTTGCGCGCAACTGCATCCTCGCCCGCCGAATGGCTGAGCGCGGCGTACCCTTCATTCATTTGTTCCACCGAGGCTGGGACCACCACGGAGGACTTCCGGGTAAGTTCCCCAAGCAATGCAAAGATATCGATCAGCCAGCTGCGGCACTTGTTAAAGACCTTAAACAACGCGGAATGCTGGATGAAACACTTGTTATATGCGGTGGAGAATTTGGCCGTACCATCTATTCTCAAGGTAAATTAACTAAAACCAATCACGGACGCGACCATCACAGCAGATGCTTTGCAACTTGGATTGCTGGGGGTGGATTTAAAGCGGGTTACGAGCACGGGGAAACTGACGACCACAGCTATAACATTGTTAAAGACCCGGTCCATATCAATGACCTTAATGCCACCTTGCTGCAGCAAATGGGAATTGACCACGAAAGGCTTACCTACCGCTTCCTAGGCCTAGACCAGCGCCTAACGGGCGTTGAAGGAGCTAAAGTGATCCCGCAATTGGTTGCCTAGATCTCAAGACCCAGCGCCTTCAGGTACAAGTTCATCATCAGAGTCGCCTTCTTCAGGTTCATCACCATCAGCCTCTTTCATTACGCCATCAACAATGGCTGCTCCCACTGAATCTCCGAAACAATTAACTGCGGTACGGAACCTGTCCAACAACCAATCAACCATCAAGATTAAGCCAATCGCCTCCACTGGAAGTTTTGCTGCGGTTAACACAATCATCATTGTGACCAAGCCAGCTTCAGGGATTCCTGCTGCCCCAATGGCTGCTAAAGTTGCAGTCAAAGCAATGATCATTTGGCCTTTTAGAGTGATGTCAATGGTTGGATCAAACGCTACATAAATCTGTGCGATGAATATAGCAGCCGCTGCTTCATACAGTGCTGTACCATCCATATTAATCGTTGCCCCTAAAGGGAGTACGAATTTTGTAGATTTTTTTGAAATGCCAGCCTTATCGACCGCACATTCCATAGTTACAGGCAGCGTTGCAGAAGAACTTGCCGTGGAAAAAGCAGTAAGTACTGCCTGTGACATATTCTTAAAAAATGTGAAGGGATTCTTCTTTGTGAAAAGCCAGTATATTGCAAATAGAGTTATAAATGCATGAAACCCTAAGCCTAATAATATTGTCAGAATATAATAACCTTGCTGACCAACCATCTCTCCAAGTTTCCCCTCTAAATTGGCATGACCAAACTTTCCGGCTACCAAACAGAAAATACCGATGGGTGCGATATTCATGAGCAGCATCACAAAAGACATTAACGCCTCATTGCCCTGACCTATCATCCTATTAATTGCAAAAACTTTATCGCCCATAGTCGTCAACATGGCAGCAAAAATAATACTGAATACAATTAAAGGCAGTAGATTCATGTTAGAAGCAGCCTTAAATAGATTATCAGTTACAAGCATCTTGAGCATGTTCTGAATAATATCCCAAATTGTCGGCTCTTTATTTACGCCGAGAAATTCTTTTTCCCGAACAATAGCATCTTTTGCCTCTTGAAGATTATAAGACGCAATTTGGAAATCTTGTTTTAGTATTTCACTGTCAGAATTTTCCTTTAAATCTGACTCAGCCCGATCATAAAGTATTTGAGCATATTTCAACTCGCCCTCAAGTTTTTTCAAACCGTCCCCTTGAAGCCTTTTTCTTTCTTCCAGAGCTTTGCGTGCTTTTTCGTCTTTGGCCGCCGCCTTATTTATCTTTTCTTGTATTTCCTTCTTCTTTTTGTCGATCTCGACTTTTAGCTGGTCGTACTCTGCTGAACCCTTTTCAACCTTCTTAATCTTTACCTGTAGCCCTTCAAGGTCCTTGTTTACCCCGGGCTTAATGATATTCACAACAATCAACCCCACCAACACTGCCAAGACCGTTGTACACATATAGTAACCAATTGCATAAGCCCCAGGCTTACCTAATTTGCGTACATCCCCTAAACCAAGAATACCACTCATAACGGACATAACCACAAGCGGAACCACCATCATCATGAGAAGGCTGAGGAAGACTTCGCCGCCGACATCGAATTTGACTGCTATTTCAGGCGCAAAATAGCCAGTTGCAATTGCCGCAATAATTGCGCCGATGATATAGTAGGTCAGATTGCCGTGACCGTCAGATTTTTTTTCGCTCATAAATAAATTTAAAATAAGCGTTGGGTACCTGCAAACTAACTACGTATATTCAGGAGCGCAATTATTTTCCCTCCACAGAACCAAGGCATCCAACTGGAGCCGAATGCTCCGACTCCTCATCATTGCCATCTCCTCCATTGAATTTCTCGAATTTTGGAACCAACAAAATTGCCAATACCAATTGAAATAAATGATATAAAACCAAAGGCACTGCCCCATAAGGGTTGGACTGGAAAAAGTTGTTCCAAATGTAAATACCATTAGGAAGTGTTTTTTGAGAACCACAAAAGATCACAGCTGTTTTTTCCGGCCATTCGAGTTTTAACAAATTTGAAATTATTACGGTGAACACGAGCAAAATTAAATGCAGCAGAATGCAGGCAGCTGAAAATCTTATCACCAAAGATCCATCTGTCATAAGCTGGCCAGCCCCGGACGCAAAACCAGTGTACACAAATAGTAAGATGATCATCTGGGGAATTAATTTAATTGCCGGCATGACAGACTCGACCTTTTCCCAAATAAATTTTCTTAAAATTTGTCCTATTATGACCGGAATCAAGACAACTAGAAACATTTTGGAGATCATCTCGTAAACCTGGAATTCAACATTTGCATCAACTGATATCCTCAATATGTAGGGGGTGAGAACCACCGTAGTTGAATTAGATATAAGCGTGCAAATCAACGCCAGCTCCCTGTTCCCCCCCGCCATCATAGTCAGCGCAATGGCCGAAGCCAGACTGCTGGCCTGCGCCGCCATTATCATCATAGCAGTGACAAAATGCACATCTCCCTTAGGAGTAAACAAGTGTGCTAAACCGTATGCAACGATTGGACTCAGGATATATGTACAGAAAATAACTGGAGCAATTGCACGAATATTTATCGACTGCTTCACCAGCATCGAGGTGTCCATGGTAAAGCCTGCAATTCCGAGCATAGCTCCAACACAAACTGGAACCGCCCATTTGTTTTGCTTGATTGAAATACCGAACTCCGGCGCCAAAAGTCCGATCGGAATAAGAACAATCAACCCAGCTAGAAACCAATATCTACCAAGCCCATCACGATTCATCTGACACCCATGATGCGATGTATCTCACGAACCAATATGGTCATATTTGGAGGGCGTTTCTCGGGAATGAAGTCCAAACACTTAATGATCAATTCGTCCAGCTTGATAGGAATATTAGTATTAAAATTTCTTAACTCACGAATGCGATAACGTTGATTGAGCTGATTAGCCAACATTGCTTTCTGCGTTTGACCCTCGAATGGCTTAACACCGGTCAATAGCTCATAAACAGTAACCCCAAAAGCATATATATCTGCCCGATGATCAAATGCCCAACCATTCGTCAATTCAGGTGACATATAAAATGGAGTTCCCGATTTTTTTTCGATTTTGGACGGCCTATCCGGTATCCGGTGAGCTGTATCAAAGTCACACAAATATGACTTTCCGCCTCGACTAACTATAATGTTCTCAGGCTTTATATCCAAATGCATAAACCGGTTGTCATGCACATGCTCGATTGCCCCTGCCATCTCAACAACAATATCACTCAGAATGGCCTCAAGACGAGGATCCTTGCGAACCATCATCTCTCTAAGGCACGGTCCTTCAATATATTCTATAACAGCATATTCACGCCCCGACTCCTTACCCATTGAGTAAAACTGAACGATATTAGGGTGGTTAGGCATGGCCTCCATAACTTCGCAGCCTCTTTGAAACAGCTTAGGCCCGGACGAACTGGATTTAAAATTGTCGTGCATGATTCTAAGCGCGACGGTTTCCCCATTGGAGTTACTAGCCAACCAAATTGTAGCCAGACCGCCTTTAGCAATACGCTCAAGCAACCTGTAATCTCCAAATTTTTTGTTCTCAACTAGTTCGATATTATCACCTCATATAAGTATTAAAAGCGACAGAGATCGAACTATGTAGAAAGATTTGATTCAACAAAAATCTCTTGGCCTAAGGCTCATGAATGTGTAGTCACTCCTAAGGATCATGCGCAATACTGTTGCCATTCTTATTTATATCATTGGAGTTTTCATTGGCGCAGCTATCATCTCTCCAATAGTCTGGATGGGAGTCTTTTCAGACATCCCCCTACTAAGTTTTTTAAACTTTCTTGAATCACATGATGATTTTCACCGCTATTACAATCGATGCCTTATGCTCCTGGCACTGTCCGGACTGTGCATACTCTGGCGAGTAACCCACATAAAATCATGGAAGGAGTTGGGCTGGGCCAAACCCTCTGGAAACGAACCAATCATCGCTCAAGGAATTCTTATAGGATTGGCCTCTGTTACAGCGATTGCCGCTCTTTCCATTATTTTTGATGCGCGAGAATTTCGCCCTGATGCTCAATTAACTACATGGATCAACCATTGGATAAACACTTTATTGGCTGCGATTCTTGTTGGCATAATTGAGGAAACACTGTTCCGTGGGATGCTCTTTAGCCTATTAAGGCGTGACATGGATTGGCGTATGGCCGCAATGATTAGTGCAATTATATTTGCTAGTGTACACTTCATTGACCAAAGGCCATCCGTTACAGAGATCTCGTGGATGAGTGGGTTCACTGCTTTCCCTCAATTCATACATGACTTTGCAAATGACCCATTCTGGATAGCGCACTACGCCAATCTTGTTCTTGCTGGATTTATCCTTGCCGCAGTAACTCAAAGAACTGGAAACCTCTACTGTGCTATTGGAGTACATGCCGGGTGGATTATCGCCATAAAAACCAATGGATTCCTGACCAAACCTGTTAATTTCAATATCATGTGGGGCGACAATAAAACAATCGATGGGTGGATAGCGACCCCCTTGCTAGCGGTAATGCTATGGTATATTATTAGGCCAAATGATAGGCAATCTAGCCAAAACCTTGATGCTCCCGGTTGACCTGTTGCTCTACCCAAATGTTTGCCAATTCTGTGAATCACACGTCTTAACGACTAATGACGGCTACGTGTGCAGGCGCTGCCGAAAACAAACTAAAAGGGTTTCTGCTCCATGGTGCCTCAAATGTGGAACACCATGTAGTAATGAACGCCAATCAGCCCCGAACTGTAATTTTTGCTTAAAAATGAAATTCTCTAAAGCTAGGTCCCTTTTTATGGCGGAAGGCGTACCAAGAGCAATTGTCCATCAATTAAAATACAACCAACATGAGTACTTTGAGCCACTTATTGAGACTTGGCTTAATGATATATTAAAACTAGATCTCAACACGCGACCTCATGCCATTATCCCGGTGCCACTTTATCCGGTAAAACAACGAGAAAGAGGCATAAATCAGTCAGAAACAATTGCCCATATTGCGTCGCATTACATTAAATCCCCAGTTAACACCAAGTTACTAAAACGAACTAGAGCCACGCAATCGCAAACAATGTTGACAAAAAACATGCGTACGAAAAATGTTAAAGATGCCTTCACTTGCCTAGAAAAAATAAATAATGGCCGGTTTTTAATTGTTGATGATGTTATGACAACTGGCGCAACTGTGAATGAGTGTGCAAGGACACTGATTCAAAACGGAGCAGTAGCAGTAGAAATTTTCACATTAACCCGTGGAATGCCCCTAGATTATGCTTGTTCTTAACAGTTTGACTCGTTCAACATATTCGCCCTAGAGGGTTTTATACCAAGATGGGAGAAACACCTAAAAAAACACTGGGCTTAGAGACATCCGAACCAGCGGTCACGCCGCCTTCGGTTGATGTTGAAAAAACAATTGAAAAAAAGCCTGTTAACCCAGGGAAAAACCGAAAGCGTGAAATTCCACAAGGACTATGGACCAAGTGCCCGAGTTGCAGTGAGATGATTTTTGATAGGGAGCTGGATGAAAATTTAAATGTCTGCTGTAACTGCAACCATCATTTTCCAATTTCAGCATGGACTCGTATTAATTCATTAACAGAACCAGGATCCTTCTTAGAGATTGATGAAAGCATGACCAGTGTTGATACTCTAGAATTCACAGGCACAGCCGCATATGCCGAAAAACTAGAAAAACACCGTGATAAGACAGGCCTTAAGGATGCAGTCATTACGGGAGCTGGAAATATGGGAGAACATAAAGTTGCCCTAGGAGTAATGGACTTCGGGTTTCTAGGCGGATCAATGGGGTCTGTGGTAGGAGAAAAAATTACGAGAATGATAGAAATGGCAACTGAAAACAATCTTCCAGCTATTATTATCAGTAGCAGCGGCGGCGCCCGTATGTACGAGGGGATGTTCAGCCTGATGCAACTAGCCAAAACCAGTGCAGCTATTGCATTCCACGGACGGAAAGGCCTTCCCTATATTAGCGTCCTCACGCACCCAACAACGGCAGGTGTAATGGCAAGCTATGCTAGCCTAGGCGATATAATAATCTCAGAACCAAAGGCAATGATTGGATTCGCAGGACCTCGTGTAATTAAGGATACAACCCAAAGCGAACTGCCAGAAGGCTTTCAAACCGCAGAGTTCCTAATGGAACGTGGGCTAATCGATTCCATTGTAAATAGATCGGAAATGAAAAAACAATTAACGGAGTACCTAGACTACCTTTGTCTGAATGTAGGCAATCAGACTATAGCTGAGGCTTAAGCTCTTTGTATATAAAATCTTGAGCTCCTTTATCCCCTGCAAAGCCTACCCTAATGGAGATATCCGTTAATTCAGTCGACTTTGCTTTCGCGACAAACGTTACTCGACCAAAATCACCGTCAGCAATAATAAGCCCCCTCAGAGGCCTTAACTCTTTTTTGGCTACCTTAAACTTTAAATCACCACATGTTTTCTCAATGGCCATCATTACCTGATCAACGGACTTTTCAGACCTAACCTTCAAATCGCCAGTAACGTATAATCCACCACCTGCCCCTGCCCCTGCCGCAACCACGCCCAAACATCCTGTTTGAAAAACAGCCAAAGACATTAGATATATAATAGCCAAAAATTGTTTCATTACATTAACCTCCTTTCGTGCGTGAGCACTACCAACTTCTACGACTTTGCTTAATCACCGTCAAGAACACTAGGATCACGTTATTAACAGAGCTTCCTTGCCATGCAAAAGCGTCGATGAGAGTATTCACTCAGTCTGCAGGGTACGAATTCTATTATTTGGCGAAGGTATATTGAGCGAAAACAACACATCACCAAAAGAACTAACTCTTTTGCTCTCAGGATTAGTAGAATTATCGAGCATCATTACTGGCAATCGATTTGCAGGACTAAGCTATCAATCCGGTACATATCCGGACCGGTCTGTGTTTTTTGAGATAGACATCCAGCACTCCAGTAAGATGCTCCCATTATATGAGCTCACTAAGAATTCGACCCAACCCCTAATTATTGAAGATGTTAACCAAGACCCCCGAACGAAGATATTTTTATCGGAATTATTCGACGAAATACGTTTCTACGCGGCTTTTCCGGTTAAAGTAAATAACTCAAGCAAAGGAACATTATGGGTTGCAAACAACAAACCAGGAAAACTTACAGACGCAACAATCTCGGCCCTCACCTTGATAGTAAAACAGATCGAAGAAATTCTGCGAATTTCTCTGCAGGAAGAAAATTATATTAATCAAAAACACCAGACGAAAGAAGAGGTAAGCGATGGAAAATATCGTAGTATATTCGAAAATGTCCAAGAAGGTATTTTCCAAACCACCAGTGACGGCAAATTCATATCAGCAAACCCAAAGCTCGCTCAGATTTATGGTTACGAATCACCCGATGACCTAATTGACTGCTTCTCCGACATCGGAAAGGACGTGTACGAGGACCCAGGTCGACGAGGCGAGTTTATTGATCTGATACAAAAAACCGATGTAATACATAATTTTGAATCACGAGCACGACGACGTGATGGAGAAATAATTTGGATATCAGAAAACGTCCGAGCTGTTAAAAATACAAAGGATGAGGTCTTATATTACGAAGGAACGGTCGTTGATATTACTGAACAGAAGCGGACTAGTAAAGCTCTGCGCGACTCAGAGCTTCTTTACCACTCACTAGTTGAGTCAATTCCTCAAAACATTGTCCGAAAAAATCTGAAAGGAGAGTTTACTTTTGCTAACCAGAAGTTTTGCCAAACAGTAAATAAACCCTTAGATGAAATTTTGGGTAAAACTGATTACGACCTTTCCCCTAAACACCTCGCAGACAAATACAGAAATGATGATCTACGAGTAGTACAAACTTCCGAAACTTACGCAACCACCGAAATACATACAGGAGCAGGCGGAGCTGATCACGATATTCATATTGAAACAGTAAAAACTCCATTATTTGATTCTTCCGGAGAAATTAATGGAATTCAATGTATGTTTTGGGATGTAACCGAACGTCATCAGATGGAGGAGCAGCTTGCACAAGAAAGAGATCTCCTTAGTGCTCTCCTCGATAATGTGCCAGACCGAATCTATATTAAAGATACTGAATCTCGTTTTATTAAAGGCAGTACTGCTCTAGCTAAACGCCTCGGACTATCATCCCCTAAAGAGATAATTGGCAAAACTGATTACGATTTCCACCCAAGCAATCACGCAAAAATTTTTCACGAAGACGAACAAAGAGTCATCCTTACAGGCAAACCAATCGTTAACAAAGTTGAAAAACAGACTGATGAAAACGGCAGGGATATATGGGCCTCAGTAACAAAAGTTCCTTTCTCTAACCGCTCTGGCATTATTACGGGCATTATCGGCATCTCACGTGATATCACTGCCCTGAAACTCGCCGAACAGGAAACGGCCCGAGCAAGAGATTTAGCCTTAGAGGCAGCTCAAATGAAAACAAGGTTTCTCGCCGTAATGAGTCATGAGATTCGAACCCCCATGAATGGCATTATGGGAATGATCGATTTATTACTTACTTCCGAGCTCTCAGATGAACAACACGAATACGCTCAAACGGTGCGCACCAGCGCTGACGCACTGCTTGAAATTTTAAATGATATTCTAGACGTATCAAAAATCGAAGCAGACTGCTTGGAATTAGAAGAAAACGACTTTTCACTTCGCCAAGTGGTCGAAGAAGCTGTTGAGCTCCACTCACTTAGAGCCGAATCAAACCATATTGAACTCAACTGTCACATACCAACCGAAATTGACAGACAATATCGAGGAGACCCCGGACGGCTGCGACAAATAATCCTCAATCTTGTCAGCAACGCTGTTAAATTCACTGATGAAGGAGAAGTCCAAACATCTGTGAAAATAGTCGAACGCACAAGTGCTGGTGTTAAACTCCAGTTCACTGTCCGAGACACAGGCATCGGGATAAGTGATAAAATGAGTGAGAAAATATTTGACGCGTTCCGCCAAGCGGATGGATCGATCACTAGACGATACGGCGGAACCGGTCTCGGCCTATCAATCTCTAGGCAGCTAGCTGAAATGATGAATGGGAACATGTGGGTAAATAGCAAGCCTGGCGAAGGCTCAGAATTTCATTTTACAGCGGTTCTTGAAGAAACGGGCAATCAAGATAATTACCGCAATGAAGAGCTCAAAGACAAAAGCATCCTGCTTATTGTCCCTAACCAATTCGCTCGTGACTCCATTTCGCAATACACGGAATACATGGGGATGAAGGCAGCCTGCGCAAGCAAAGGCACTACAGCTAAGGTAATCTTGGCTGGAAATGAAGCGTATAATCTAGTCCTTATAGATCTAACCTTGAAAGACGTGGATTGTTTAGATCTAGTACAGGAAATACACGCTAACCCTAAATATCAGCAATCAAAAATAGTATTACTTACCACACGCCGGCACAATGTCGACCCCGACATACTTCGCACGCTGGGCATTAGCTGCACACTCTTCAAACCTGTACGCCTTAATCGTCTTCACCGAGCCCTACACAACGCGCTCACAGGAAAACCAC
>CAJWKQ010000011.1 GCA_913041895.1 uncultured Verrucomicrobiales bacterium | reverse complement strand
TTCTCAACGATTACATGATTTCTAGATGCGTTTGCAACAACAATACTTGGGATTGGGAGCTCTATCACGGCGAAACAGCTGCAGAATTGGTTCAGAATGCGTTAGATAGATTGAGAAGGTCTGACAATGTTGGGATTCAAAATCACCATTTCTTCACAAACAATACAGTAAAATTAGACCTCATTTTGATTTGTGTTTTTGGAAGACATTTTTTCAATTTCATAATTTCTATTTAATTGGATTCGTGCTGTGTGCTATTTTTGTTTCTAATTATTATCAACGGCCTTAGCCCGAATTAATTCACTGGACGGTTTTCCTGCCACAAAACCCTTCCCTAATTTTGCATTAGCAAAAAGAGCTTTAAGGTCTTCCCGGTTGACCAAGTCGTACTCATCCATTGGGTCGGGCATTTCTTGAGCCGAAACCGGCAGGGTTAAAGCAATCAACAGGGTGGCGGCAAAAATAATTTGGATGAGTTTATTTGTGGGTTTCATGAATTTCCTCCGTCCAGTCTGTGAGAGGCTACCCCGATCTATTCAAGACAACAAATAAAGAGAATCGTTTTTTTGCGTATTTATTATGCTTTTTTACGACAGCTGAACTGAAAATTTTTTATTTTTTACGTAAATTTGAAAACACGTTCCCAGTGGGCTTGGCCGGCAGAGCACCTTGCCATTTAGTAAGCATTTTTTTGAGTTGATTTACCGTGTCTGGAAATTTCTCCTTGAGATCGTTCTTTTCCAGCGGGTCAGTCACCAAATCATAGAGTTCGACGTACTGGGCATCCCGGTTAGCCACCAATTTCCAGTTTTTATTTACCACCGCATAAGACACCCAATGGTCAGGCTTGGTTTTACGAGCTGGCCAAGGGGCAACCGTTTTCCAGAAGAGCGGTTTTTCACGAAGCACTTTCCCTTTTCCTTTCAGGGTCGCCACCTGACTGACTCCATCAGGCCGGTAGGAAGCCGGTAACTTTACATCTGCAATTTCACAAAAGGTAGGCAGTAAATCCACCGCTGAAAAAATGGAGGTTTTATCCACCTTGCCGGCGGCAATCTTACCGGGCCAACGGACAATAAAAGGCACCCCTACTCCACCCTCAAAGAGGGCGGCCTTGTATCCCTTGCGCCCTCCGGTAATACCCCTTGCCGCTGCTATTCCATAGCCCAGTCCTGTTGCGGAATCATAACCGAGGCTCAAGGGTGTATCTGGAGCTCCGCGGGCAGGTCCATTGTCTGAACTGAAAACAACCAGTGTATTATTGGTCAAGTTCAACCGGTCCAAGGCGTCGAGCAATTGACCTATCCTCAAGTCGGCATGAAAAAGAGTCGCCGCATAGATCGCATCCTTCTCCCCTAGATTAGCAAAGCGCTTTTGCAACTTGGGGTCAACGTGAAAGGGAGTGTGTGGCTCATGAATCCAGAGGTTGATAAAGAAGGGTTTATCCGTTTTATGGCTTTTCTCAATGAAAGGGATGGCGCTTTTGACGTCATCGTGCACATACATCTGGGGTCCGGAACAATTGAAGGCTCCATATTCATCAAACCCATATTCGCTGGGAAAAGGTGCATCAGGGATCATGTCATTGGCCAAGTGCCATTTACCAAAGTGGGCAGTCGCATAACCAGCACTTTTAAGGAAGCGCGATAAAAGCGGGGCCTTGGGATCCAGCCAATCAGGCATGTTACGCCTAGCATTACTGGGCACCCAGGCGAAGTGCCCGTCAATATTGTAGCGAGCTGGGAAATGCCCGGTCATGATCGCTGTGCGACTAGGGGAACACACGCCACTGGCAGTAGTAAACCGGTGAAAGTCTGTTCCCTCTCTTGCCAGCCGGTCGATATTCGGTGTTTTGACATAGGGATGACCATGGCAACTTAGATCACCCCACCCCCAATCATCGGCAAAAATGAAAATAATATTGGTTGGCGCGTCCTTGGCGGAAACTCCAACCCCCAATATAAAGTTGAGTGACAGTAAAAATACCGTAATATATTTTAGGTTCATCATTATTCTTTTCAGATAAAAATTCTACTTCTTGCGTGGCGGTCGCTGCTTGAGTTCCCACCTGTAACTCTCGCCTTCATTAATTAATCTGAGTCGATTTCTTGATATCCCAACTGGAGCAAACGATTTTGGAGCGCTTGCTTTTAGTTTCTTTTTGATTTCTTCCAAATTTGACTTACCTGCCAAATTATTCCATTCATGAGGGTCGTTACGTACATCATATAACTCCTCTGTACCATCACTGTAATGAATATAGCGCCAATTCTGGTTAACGATCGCATACCCCCCCGGATCCAGATATGGTAAAAAAACATCACGGTCAGTTGCCCTACCAGGATTCTCTAATATAGAGGCCAGCGAAATCCCTTCCAACCCTTGAACGGGCGGCAAGTCACACATCTCCACAAAGGTTGGATACATATCAATAAGACTAACAGTTGCATTAATAGTCTTACCCTTTGCAACGCCCGGCCCTGCCCAGATAAAAGGCACATTGGAGGTGCGCTCCCAGAGGGTATGTTTACCCCAATCACCTTTCTGGCCATGCTGAAAACCATGGTCACTCCAAAGAACCACAACAGTATTTTTTGCATAGGCACTTTGTTCCAATACATCAAGCAAACGACCTAACATCGCATCAGCATAGGAAACAGCCGCAAGATAACCATGAATGGCTTTTTCAACAGCTCCCAACTCAACCAACCGGTCATGGTGTTGACGCTTTCTGTTTATCTTTTTGCGCTTTATAAGAGGAGGCAAATCATCAAGGTCATCCTCCTTATAAGGCGGAGCCTTTATTCGATCGGCATCATATAAATCAAAATATTTTTTTGGCACGTAGTTTGGGAAATGCGGCGCATAAAGCCCTACAGCCAGAAAGAAAGGCTTATCATGTTTTTGCTTCAATAAACTGCAGGCCCAATTCACGCGCTTGGTATCAGCCATTTGTTCTTCCTGACTATTGGCAAGACCCGCCCATTCTAGAAACATCCCTCCAGTAATTTGCCTCCCACGGTTGTAGATACTGTTTGGAAATGGATTTGGTAACGGGGTGTCACTGCCCCACGAATCTAACGGCCAACCTTTTCGCTTATTATCAGCATTACGCAGAAAAAACTGAGACCAGCCGCGTTGATCAATGTATCCGGCCTGATGATGAAAAAGTTTTCCTGCCCCATAGGTCGAATATCCCGCCTTTGCAAAGCTGACTTGAATAGGACGTAATTCAGGGTGGTTATGGAAATAGATTTCAGTCCCATAGCATCCTGTGGTGGAAGCAAATTGCCCGGTAAAGATGGCACTCCTTGATGGGGTGCAAAACACTCCAGGAGAATGCGCATTGCTAAAGGAAACCCCTCGGCCAGCCAATTTGTCTATGTTGGGCGTCTTTGCCTGAGCATGTCCCATTGCTCCAACCCAATCGCACAAATCATCTACCGCAAAAAAAATAACATTAGGCGGTGACTCCTTTGCAAAAAGCGGCGAAACGAGTACCAGCAAAAATGCTGAAAAACTATTCATCAGAACCTATGTCGATCATTACTAGGGGACCGCCTGAAACATTTGGACGATGGTTAACTCATTGCCCACCAGTTTCACTTGAAGATCAAAAAACCCTCCTCCGGGACCGGCTTTGTGTAAAAACCCTATGGAAATATTTTCACCTCGTTTTGAAAAACGCCTGGGCTTTGTCCAGTCAACCTGATTCAGGCTCTTTTCCCTAACAACAGGGGTATGGTCAAATTCCCCATTGAGAAACATACCCAAAATGGTCTCACATTCTTCAGGTTTCATTTTGTTTATAGATCCGACCCGGTATTCCTTTTTGTTTACCTTAAGAATAGTTTGCTTACGTGCATAAGGCTTACCCGCCCAGAAGTCGCCCAACTGCACCTGACCTTTACCGGGCTTTGCTCCCTCCTGCAGCCATTCACCGTGACTGACGCTCAAAACCTGATAGGATACTTCACGCCCTTTAACCTCTTCAGCACCTTGAACACTTATCCCACGGAACGGGGTCGGGAACATGTTGTGGGTCGAGATCTTTGCAACCTTCTTGATCCCACACTTTTGCGCCAGGGCAATTACCTCTTTTTCTTGATCTTTTGTAAGGACCGCACGCTTCACGTATTCTCTCTCAAATCCATAAGAGGAAAGAACAAGAGTAAGGGTAAATAGAATAAATATTATCTTTTTCATTTTATATTTCGGTTTTAATTCTTGGTTCTCTTTTTTTACTTTATAATTTTGATGGATTGATCTCCATTCGGGTTTTGAGTTGTGACACTTTGGTAGAAACGACCAAGAGGAGATAAATCTCCATTTTTATCAAACAATGAGGAGGTATGCCCGTGTGGCTCATGTGGCTCAAAGGAAAACCAGGCATAACCTGCCACCCAGTTCTGCTTTTCCAGCCACGGAAGCACTTCCTTCATAAATGCCAAAACGTAGGGTGCTTTCATCCGGTTTTGGGAATGGGTTTTGGCCTGCCAATCGGCCGGGGCAAACTCAGTAATCAACAGAGGCCTTCTTCCATACTTTTCATAAATACGCCTCATCTTAATCTTGAAGTCCGCTACATCGGTTCCGCCATACCAATGCACACCCACATAATCTACCCGATACCCCAAACGGTCGGCCTCCCTCATAAAATCAACCATCCAAGAACTGTTCACTCCTTGAACCGTTCCATCATTCAATCCTTCAGGGTTCGCACAGCCGGGACTGCAAAGCGGCACATTGAGGGACTGGAGAATTGGCCAATACTTTAATGCATTCTTATAAGGCATATTGGCCTGCTCTTTTTTATCCGGCTCATTGAAGCCCAGTAACCGTTTCACCTTCCCCGACTTGATATGAGGTACAACTTTTTCGGCCAGACCTTTTCTTAAATCATCAGTCGACCACGCACCCCAAGCCATGGGGACGAATTCCACCTGCGAAGGTTGACCGGCCACCTGATCCCACCCCCAGGAATAACTCCAGTAGGGATTAACCTTTTTCAATCTAGGTAAGTTCACCTCAGCAGATCCCGGCTCACCAGAAGCTCGCATGGAAAAACAAATCCCCTTTTTTCCAGGCAGCTTCAACCTTGCAATTGGGAAATTTGGCTTTGCCATTTTCAGATTCGGCGCCGTCTCTTTTTTTATCGAAACGAGTTTTTTGCGAGCCTCTTCAGCAGGCCTCCAAAACCAACCTTTGGGATCCCAAACTTGGGCATAGGCGTATTGATTAATCAACAACTGATAGGAAGCTCTGGCACCAGCTTTATCCCCCTTTTTACTCAAGGCATCTCCTTTCAATAAAAGGGAAAGACCCACTTCGTTTAGACTACCGTATTTTTGAGCCTCCTTGGCTGGCGCATATCCTTTAAGCTGGTTATTGGAACGTCTGGCCTGTGGCCCCCAAATACGAATCACTCTGTCAGCGTAAGTAATTGCGGTATTCCAATCCTTACGCCCCATCGCTTCCCATACCTTGGCGGTGACTTGATAAGCTTCCTCCGCGTTGGCGGCACAAATCGACACCAGCATCACAAAAGATATAATCTGTCTCTTCACTTTAACTTCTTCGCCTTTTTTATAATCTCAATTCCGTTAGGCAAAAGCGGTTGGTAGGCTTTTTCTTTTTTGTTTTTCAACAGGTGCATTTTCACCTCGTCCCCTTGTCTGGGAACCGGTTCATGACCTTGTAACCCGGGTAATGGCGGGATCCGTGTTGAGGGCTGCCAAGCCTCAATCAAGATTTCCTGATCCACTTTCACCCCGTTTCCCTTCAAGACCGATGTCACCTTCAGCTTAATGGTGTACACCCGGTCGCGGTGCAGGCCCAAGGCCCGCTCAACCTTGGACTTTTGCACCTTAGTAGTCACTGAAATAACCTTGCCCGAGACGATATGGCTCGACTCTTTTTCCAGCTCTTTTGGACTCATCGGCACCTTGGCGGCCTGAAGAACAACCGTCCCAAGCGCAAAGACCGTAATTATTCCGAGGAGTTGTTTCATTTCTCTTTAGCTTTTAATTCTTCATCCGTCTTGGCTCCGTGTTTACGGAGGAATTCAGCGGTCTTTTTACGCCCATTCACCAAAGCTTCATCGAGTGGAGTTTGGCCTTTTCCATTAAGTTCATTGACCTTTGCTCCGTTGGCTATGAGTAGCTGAGAAACCTCAGTCGCATGTTTTTCAGAATAACTCCGAACCACTTGATGCAAAACTGTTTCTCCTATTTTCTCATGATACGGTTTGTTATCTTTAAGCATACTTCCCGATTTAAGTTTAACGTTTACATCCGCTCCTTTGTCTAACAGCAGCTTAGTTAAACCCAAATACATTTCATAACTTTTAGAAGCCCCCTGAGCCGCACCGTGTGCTGCCGAGAATAACGATGTTTCCCCCGTACGTTTTGTCTTGGCATTCACATCCGCTCCTGCAGCAATCAGTAATCCGGCGGTTTCCTTATTACTCGCCAAATGCAATGGGGTATGATGAGTATCATCGATTGCCTTTACGTTAGCTCCTCGATCAATCAGCAGTTTAACCATTTTAAAGCGACTCCCTTGCCAATCAGTATTTACAGCATGGTGCAACGGTGTCATGCCCGGTTCATCCTGCAAGTTCACGTTTACACCTTGATCAAGGAACTTCTTTACTGCCGCAAGGTCTCCACTGTTTACGTAACCGAGAAATTTTGCTTCCTTTCGGCCAAGGTAAACGGAATCTGAGTGATAGTCACAACCAGCCAAGATAACAGCTGCAAATATTGTAATAAAATATTTTTTCACTACGCAATTAATCCAATACTTAGCATTCATAAATAAGAAAAACGCCCCACAAACTACCCGACCAAGGGGTTTGTGGGGCGACACCTTGCCATAACGTACCCAACACGTCGCACACTTTTTCAAACAAGGCATTCGCAAACTACTTTGCATGGGCCGTTTCCGGCAAAAAATATATTATGTTTTTTTGCGTATTTTTTATGTTTTTTTACGACATTTGTTATTGCTCATGTTATATTAATGGAGCACTAACTTAAGACATGCAACGTGGCAAGACCAAGCGAGTAGCCATCGCCCTAGAGGTTCAGTGGGGTTACAAGCGACATCTGGAAACCTATGCCGGCTGCCAACGTTATGCTGATGAAGCAGGATGGGACTGCTCCATCACTCCTACCACAACCCGCCTGTTAAAAATGCAAAAGGGAAAGCCGAGTTTTGATGGGATTCTTGCCCGAGCCACACCTGCTTTGGCATCAACAGCCAAACGAATGAAGGTGCCCTTGGTCAATCTTTGGCTTAATTCGCCGGCTCAAAACCTTCCCGGTGTTTTTGCAGATTTTGAATCTTCAGGAACGATGGCTGCAGAACATCTTATCGGGCGAGGGTTCAAGCGATTTTGCTATTTGGGTTTTTTGCGAGACAAAGATGCAGAGCTACAACTTACCGGATTTCAAAGCCGACTCAAAATAGAGGGATTTCGATGTGCAGCCCACCGTTTTTCGCGCGCGAGCGTCACTGAAAAAGCTCGGGGTTGGAAAACTTTTATTGATGGGTTAGGAGAATGGGTTGATTCCTGGAAGCCTCCCGTCGGGATCTTTGTTGTTAACGATCTCTTTTGTCGCTATCTAATTGATGTGTGTCGGGCAAAAGATCTACACGTATCACAAGATGTTGGAATTGTAGGATCCAGCAATGAACCAACCATTTGCGCCTCTCCTCCCCCTACACTAACCAGTATCGATTTAGGTTTTGAGCAAATAGGCTATCGAGCAGCTTTTCTTCTGGATAGAATGATGAAAGGGGGTAGCCCCAAAAAAAAGCCTGAGCTAGTGCCCCCCATTGAATTAATCCCACGCCAATCCACCGATTCTTATGCAGCCGATGATCCGATTGTTTCTTCTGCTTTGAGATATATCGCTGAGAATACCCATAAACATATTAAGGTGAATGAAGTAGCCAGTGAAACAGGAATAAACAGGCGTTCTTTGGAACGTCGATTCAGCAAATCGATAGGGCGGAGTATTGCAAGCGAGATTACAAGACTGAGACTGGCACGCGCAAAAAGGCAGTTAGTCGAATCAAATTCACCCATAAAAACTGTGGCACGAGATTGCGGTTTTCGAAACGCAGATTACTTCCACAAAGTCTTCGCGCGCAGTGAAGGTATTACCCCACATAAATATCGAAAGCAGCGTCAGTAAAAAGTAATTTTTGCCATATTTCCCCAACATCCGAAATTCAATTCATACCTAATTTAAAGGCCTAATTGGATTGCTTTTCGGCAATTATATCGCTATTACCCTCCAGCATTATGATGAGGGCGTATCTCGGGTTATTACTCTTCTTCCTGCCATTGTTAGCACAAGCAAAGGTTCCAATTCGGATGGCATCAGATCCAGCTCTGTCACCCGATGGAAAACAGATCGCATTTTTCTGGAGAGGAGACGTGTGGACAGCGCCAGTTGAAGGCGGAGGGGCTCGTCAGCTTACAAGGCACCCAGCCATCGATCGTCAACCCGCTTGGTCACCGGACGGAAAACACATCGCTTTTGTCAGTGAACGGGAAGGCGGCCAACAGGTGTGGGTAATGCCTGCTTGGGGCGGAGCACCCAGAAAGATCACCCTGCATACTGAAGGGTTTATCCTCGAGGAATGGATGCCTGATGCAAAAAGCCTGCTAACTAGTATCACTCGCGATCACTTTTGGAGGCGTGGAGAACGGTTTTCAATTATTCAATCTGATGGAAAACAAAAAGCCGAACAGGTTTTATTTGATGACTACGGACAATATCCCAGCGTTTCGCCGGATGGAAAACAAGTCCTCTACAATCGTGAAGGTGAAAGGTGGTGGCGCAAAGGTTATACGGGTAGCCGCACATCCCAGATTTGGTTGTGGGATTCAAATGGTAACAAACACACCAAGATCCTGAGTGAGGCAGATTCCCGGTGGCCACTCTGGAAACCCGATGGGAAAGGATTTTATTATATCGGCGCACCCAACGGAGTCCTGAATTTGCGTGAGTACGAGTTAGCGAGCAAAAAAGACAGGCAAATTACAAAGTTCAAAGACGACAGCGTGGTTTTTCCAACCGTTTCAAGAGACGGATCGGTCATTGCCTTCCGTCATCTCTTTGATTTTTATCAACTTAAACCCGGTAAAGCGGAGAAACCCGTTAAAATTAATCTTTGGGCGCCTGGTGATGTCTCCATAACTAAAACACAGAGGCGTGTTTTAAACAAGGCAACGGATGTAGCCTTCAGCAAGGATGGCCTAGAGATCGCCTTTATTGCGGGTGGAGATGTTTGGATCATGGACACCGAACTGCGCGAACCCATCCAAATAACCAATACGCCTGAAGAGGAAAGCGAACCGATCTGGTCTAAGGACGGTAATCAACTGATATTTCTTAGCAGCCAAGGCGGCCAAGAAGATCTTTGGCTAGTTGAAAGAGCAGACACAAAGAAATACTGGTGGCAAAACAAATCGTTCAAACCCAAGCGCCTCACCAATGATGATTCAACCGAATATGGATTATCTCTGAGCCCAGATGGAGGCACGTTTGCATATTTCAAGGATCGTGGAGACTTCTGGGTGATGGATGCCAAAACTCAGAAATCCAAACGCCTCTTTGAGAGCTGGAATTCTTCGCAATACGACTGGAGTCCGGACGGAAAGTGGATTGTCTATGCTGTTTCAGATAATGACTTTAACCGTGATATCTGGATACGCCCCATTGACGGCAGCAGAGAACCCTTCAACTTATCGCGCCATCCAGATAATGAGTACAGCCCACGCTGGTCGCCAGATGGCAAGGTCATCGCCTTCACCGGACGTAGGAGAGATCAAGAGGTGGATATTTTTTACGTCTATCTTAGAGCTGAAGATGACCAAAAAAATAGCCGCGCACGGAAGCTAGCAAAGGCTCTTGAAAAAATGCAGAAAGGAAGACCTGCAAAACCAGCAACACCTCCACCTCCGGCAAAACCGGTTAAGGCTGTTCCAAAAGATGAAGAACCAAAAAAGGCAGACAAGCCAAAGCCGGCAAAACCTGAAGCCAAACCAAAGCCTCCAGCTGCTCCCCCAAAGAAGCCCGCATTAAAAATAGACTTTGAAGGGATTCACGAGCGTATACGCAGCATTTCTATACCTGATAGCAGCGAATCCAGCCTGCTCTGGTCTCCCGACTCCAAAAGATTGGCTTTCAGTGCTAATGTTGACGGTAAACGAGGAACTTATGCCGTCTCCTTTCCTGACGGTTTAAAACCCACGCTCTTAACCTCGACTTCGGGCAGTAAAGCCCAATGGGCGGGTTCCAGTATCCGTTGGCTGGTGAGTGGCGTGCCTGCCATCATGAGTTCAACCGGTAGACCTACCTCCTATAGTTTTAGCGCTAAACAGGAAATCGATCTCGGAAAGACTTACCACGCGGCTTTTGATCTTTGTTGGCGCGCCATGCGCGATTACTGGTATGACCCAGCCATGGGCAACCGCAATTGGGATGCAGTACGAAAAAAATATGGCCCCATGGCTGCTGCTTCCACTGATGGTTACACACTGGGTCTAGTGATCAACCTCATGCTGGGAGAACTGAATGGATCTCATCTCGGTTTTTCCTATCGCGGCCCCGAACTGACACCAACTGCACCGAAGCAAGGATGGACAGATACGACTGCCCACCTTGGAGTACGTTTTACTTCAAATCATAAAGGGCCCGGGTTGAAAGTACGCGACATCATCCCAAAGGGACCTGCCGACCGGGAAACCAGTCGTATTAAACCTAATGAAATTATCACTCATATCGATGGAAAAAAAGTAAGCCTCGAATCTGACTTAACCTCACTGCTAACAGGACGACCTGATCGGGATATAGTCCTAAAGGTACAATCAGGTAACCGCCGCAAAAAACAGGTTCGTGAAGTCACCTTGCGCCCCACCTCCTTCTCTTCAGCTCGCAGTCGCCTTTATGAGAAGTGGATCCATTTTAATCGGGCTGAGGTGTCTAAATTATCTGAAGGTAAATTGGGATACATGCATATTGCTGGGATGAATATGACGAGCTTCTTCCGTTTTGAAGAGGAACTTTACTCAGTCGGGGCAGGCAAGGAGGGAATCATTATCGATGTACGCGAAAATGGAGGCGGCTCAACCACTGACCATTTGCTTACCATTCTAACACAACCGCAACACGCCATTACAGTCCCCAGAGGTGGTGGGCGTGGTTACCCGCAAGATCGTAAGGTATACGCCTCCTGGCACAAACCCGTTGTCGTACTCTGCAACCAGAATAGCTACAGTAACGCAGAAATTTTCAGCCATGCGATCAAGCACCTTAAGAGAGGTAAGGTTGTAGGAGTGCCTACAGCAGGAGGAGTCATCAGTACTGGTGGCCGCAGTATTATGGATATGGGCTTCCTGCGGATGCCCTTCCGGGGCTGGTATCTAATGGGTACTGGAGAAGATATGGAATTGCACGGCGCAGTTCCCCACTATGTCCTCTGGCCTAAACCCGGTGAGTTACCTGCCGGCAGAGACACCCAACTGCGCAAGGCAATCGGCGTTCTTAAAAAAGAGGTTAAAAAATATAACAACCGACCTCAACCTGAACTAAAGAACGCAACCAGCAGGCAAAAATAATTTTGAGTTATTATTTTTTTAGCGGATCAGCCTGTTCTACTTTACGGTAAAGGAAAGCATCAGAAGTAAGTAATGAAGTAAGGAGTGCTTTCATACTGCCATCATTATCACGATAGGCCTTGTGTGCTGCTTGAAGGACAGGTCCATCATTAATAGTCTCGTTGCGCCCCATCCAAAATCGGAAAGCGTGGCGAACGAAGACCTGCTCGACGTGTTCGCTCTTGGCTAGCCGATCAATCATTTCAATGGCGTTTTTCACAGGTCCATCAAGATCAGGGACGCCGCTATTAATAATTTCGCCGGTGGTGTCAACGGGCTTATCCAATTCAGTAGTGCGAAAGAGTCCCGCATGATTATACATCTCGAAGGGGAGACCGAGAGGATCCATTTTCTCGTGACAAGTCCAACAATATGCCTCGCGCGTAACACGCATGCGTTTACGAAGTGTGTTCTTAGGTTCGTCTGGCAGCATCGCGTCTACAGTGATGGGTACATCGGGAATGCCACCGCCCAAGAGACGTTCACGAATCCAGCGGCCGCGAAGAATAGCATGGTTATCCATGGCATCGGAGTGTGATACGAGCCAAGAGGGGTGGGTGAGTAAACCAAGGCGCTGGCCTTCAGGGGCGGTGACCAAAGTACGGCTTGGTTTCATGGATCCAGCACCGAAGGAACGCCGACTAACACGGGCGTAGATTTTGGAGCCACTGATATTTGCCTGCGCCACATTAACATTATCCATGCCACGCAATCGTTGCTTTTTCGCGTTCGCGACGCGCTTCTTAGTGTCGGCGAGCGCTTTCTTTTTCTGGGCAAACGATTTCTTGGCGTCTTTATCTTTAGGATCTGCCTTAATCTTGGCTTCCAACTTGGCGACCTCTGCCTCCAATACAGCAACTTCAGCCACTTCTTTTTTACCCTGCGCTTCATCTGCAATCTTCTTGGCGGCAATAGCCGCAGTCCGTTCCTCAGGGCTATTCTTACGACCGAAATAAGTTCCGTCAGCAGTTTCGGCAACAAACTGTTGCGTGGTCAGCAGTTCCTTGAGTACATTTTTGTCATTCTCGAGGATCAACTCAATCAGTCGATCGGTGCTGGCGGTGGCACTAAACATGGAGCGGTAGTGCTGGGTTGGGCCTCTTCCAGTAATGGCACCCGAAGAGGACAGTGCCTTGGCGTCCTTGCAGATGTAACCCCCGAGGTCGTAGTCGAAGTAGTCCCGGAAGAATTGTAAGACGCGCGGCTTACGAATGTTATCATTGGTGAGCATGCGGGTGACCTCGCGGCGCACATCCTCTCGCGTGCGCATACGCCCCTCGACAATAGCCTTACGAAGTTGAGGATCGGGTTGGATGTAGCTCAAGGCATGATTCAACGCCAAACCCAGTTCCCAATCCTGCAACATCACGCGGCCGTACGCATCAGGTTTTCCACTGGCGGCCAGCTCAGGACGGAAGAGCGCATCGCGATCCAAAAAAATAGCCGAAAGCCCCATAAATACACCATTCTCTTTACCGACCTTGGCGATGGAATCTTTAACAATCTGGAGGTAGTCGTCCGCTTCCTTTTTGGTCGGAGGACGGAAGGTCACTGCTTCAAACAGGAAATCAACGGTCTGACGAAGGCGTTCATCGGTAATGCCTTCTTCCTTCATTAGATCGTGGATGGGAGTCAAGGGGCGTACGATCTTGGTGTTGTAAACAATGGCAATGGGCGTACCGCGAATATCGCCCTTAGGTTTAATCTTGTCGTAGGTCTTAGGGTCATCGGTGATTTGTTCAGGAAAACCAACCAGACTCATTGGGCCATAAGCCATATAACGCAGAATGTCCTCCGCTTTATCCAGAATCTGCGTAGCCTCGGAGCTATTGACGGTGTAAAAACTCGGATAGTTCTCCAAGCCATGCTTACGCTTGGAGGAAAGAACCACGGGCACACTCTTGACGGCAGTCGCATAAGCGACTGTACCGCCCTCCCAACGAATAATGCGGTCAGTACCAAAGTAGAGTTTTAATTCGCCGCCGTGATTGGTGGGAACCATGTCACCACGCGTGCGCAGGCCGGGTTTGGCGGGGTCGAAGGCCGGCTCAGTATTGATCAGTTCGTTAAGCCGAGTGATGTGTTCCTGCGGTGTGACGCGCCAGATGCGCGCAGGTGAAGAGGTAGGCACAAGACGGATGCCTTTGGGCAATGAACCAAAGAGTAAATCATGCGCGACAAAGTTTCCCTTGTTAGGATCAAGATGAGCCTGAAACCCGCCTTTGTCTTTCATCACGCGCTGAAGTTCCATAACGATCCAGTCGGAGAAGCGTAATCTATCAATGATCTCAACTTGAGACTTATTCTTAGGCGGCATCTCCTGCAACGTCACTTGCGCCCAAATAGATTTCCAAACGGCTGCGTTGGTCTCATCCACCGGCCCGAGTTCGACCAGGTTGAGATTACCCTTGAGGGTGTCGGAATCGTGGCAGTCGAAACAGTTGTTCTCAAGGAAGCCGCGGGCAAAAGTTTTGAAGTCTCCACGCACCGACTTGCCTGGCGTATAGATCTGCGCGGCCTGCGTGACCGTACCGGGCAAGGCAAAGACCGCAAGGACGAGAGCCAGCCGGTTCATGTAAGAATTTCTTTGATAGGACCCGTACCGGAATCAAACTTGGCTGCCATTTTATCGGACATGTTGTAGCGATCTACCTCAACACCTGAAGCCCGCAGAATGGAGGTGTAGAGTGCATTGATTGGGCGTTTTCCATCCAACTGCGTGAAGCAACCGGTTTTGAACGCGCCGTCATAATTACCCAACAGCATTACCGGCCAGTTCTTACCGGAGGTGTGTTGGTAATCGGCATTGTTACTTGTGTAAACGATCAAGGTATTGTCCATCATGTTGCCGCTGCCTTCGGGCACGCTCTCAAGTTCGTGTACGAGCTTGGCCAGCATACGACTATTGTACTGACGAATCTTAATCCAAATGGGATTATTCGGCTGCTTCATGTGGCCAAGATTATGCCCCTGCTGCTCCACGCCGACTCCCTTCCACGAGCCAAAAATTTCGCCGCGGCCAGAGCCGATGGTGAGAACGCTGGTGATACCTGACTTGAGCGCGGAGATGCCAAGATCCAACAGGCGATCGTGCCAGTCGGTTTCAAATTTCGGATTGGCATAGCCTCCGTCCACTTCGGGCGCAAACCTCCGCAGATGACTGGACACCTTGCCCAGACGTTCGCGCAGCCCGTTGATATCGTTGAACCCCTGAACGTATTGGCCGTAGCGCCGCTTTTCAGAAACGGGCAACGAACCGCCTTTGACTGCTGCTAGCTGCTCAATGCGATCAAACATGCTGGACTGCGCCTCATGCCGCTTACGAATAGCCCCCGCCGAAATGCCTCCAAAGAGCATTTGGTACAGGAGATTTGGATTAGAGTGCATGAAGATCGGTTGACCTGCGCCACTCGCAGAGAGATTGGCCACCGTCGGCTTGGCCTTCATGTTCTCCAGTGAATCCATGCCTATACAAAGATGAGGCAACAACGTTTCCGGCAACACCTTGCTTAAAGTATAATCAATGGTAGGGCCACTCGGCGGAACTCCGTCGCTGCCGCGATAACCACCTAGTGCGCCAAAGAAAGCGCTGTGCGATGGGCTAGTGTGCGTACCATGTAAACCATTGATGATATGCAGCCGTTCCTTGTAAGGCTCCAGTGGTTCAATCGGCTCGGGCAGCTTAACCTTAGCTAAGGAACCGCTACTCTTCATACCGGCGGGAATTGCCGTCGCTGGATCAAACCCCTGATTCTGCATGAAGAAAATTACCCGCTTAGGGCTACCCTTTTTAATGGTGGCCTGACCAAGATCTGGCAATAAAGGAGCAGCAATAGCTGCCGTAGCCATTTTCTGTAGCAGTTTTCTTCGATTAATCATCACCCCTTTAAATCAGGCATAATTATATATTAAGACCTCAGAAGGGTCGAATTTATTCAGTCATTAAAACAGTCCGAACTAGTAAATTAGTCCTGTTTTGTGCACCAAAATCGAGATCGAGCGGGTGATGGGAATCGAACCCAACGGACAATCGAGTCAGTGTGGTGTTACTGATCCTTTTTGGGTCTAAAGAGGCTGGCTTTGGGGATCCAGGCTGCTGAAGTTTGGATTGATATATCGCTCTTATCACAAGAGCAACCTCCGCTGCTTTCAGGGGCCAACATTAATCCTTGTGCAGGGATCATTCCCAGCCAGCATCCGGTACGGGAGCCCTGAAGGGTTGTTGTTTTGCCGGTATTCAAATCCCACATTGTTTGGGAATGATGCCGGTAAAACATGCTATGATTACTGGCAGCCATGTTGCCGCACCCCCGTCTTTCCGGGACGGTAATATTCTTACGATCACCGCTGCGGAGATCAAAAGCGCGCCAATCTGAATACAAGGTCTGACCAACCACCAAGGGGTGTTGTAGATGACCTCCATGATGATTGTATCTATTCCCATCTCCTTTGGACCCAGATCCCTCGGCACTCTTACGCCATAATTCGGGGATTTCAGGATTCTCTGTGCCAAAGCGTAATGCAGGTGAGCTGACATCATAAGCATAGATATGGTACTTCTTGTTTTGATCGCTCCCTGAGGCAACCAATGTTCCCTGAGAATGAATGAGATAAAGCATGTTCTCGCACTTGGAGAAGTTTACGGGTTTCTCCCAAAGCTTTTCTCCGCTCACGCTATTTAAAGCAACGAGGTATTGGGATGTTAGTTCTGCCGGGGCAACCCGGCTGTTAGATGATTGGCTTAATTTTGCATTCCGGCTCTCAACAAAATAGATGATCTCCTCGGCAATGGTAATGGTAGAGTTCATGACTGCACCACCTTGATAGGACCATTGTTGCTTTCCGGTAACCGAATCGTGGCTCACCAGTGAATCAGAAACCATACGGGCAATATCGCTGGCTTTCTTCGCAGCATCATACCATTCGCCTACATCAGCTCTATATTCTGAACCTGGCTTTACTGTGGTGGTGAGCAGTTGCTTATTGGTAGCTGATGCCCAGCCTACTTCCCGGTCTTTCGGTGTCTTTATTGAAAGTCTTCTCTTGCCGGTTTGAGCATCGAGTGCAATGCATTCACCACCTATAGAAATAAAGAGCGTGTCATCCGTTGCCACCATGTTGGATCCATCGCGAGGCATATTTGAGCGGCGCATTTCAGGCGAGAAAAATGTCCATAGAACGGTGCCGTTATAAGCATCCAGTCCGAAAAGCACACGATCACCCTGCACGAACATGCGCCCATTGGCAGCTAAAGGAGCAGGGTTACGACCTCCTCGATCAGGCATCGGGCGTGGGCCGGGCTCGCCCCACCATAAAATTTCCATCTCCCCCCGGACAAGGTCATCACGGCTATTGGTTGTATTATCGGCTGATCCGTATTGATGGGTCCAATCTCCAGCGCCTTCCAGTTTGGGACGTTTTACATATGCCCAAAGTCCTTCATCGTTCTGGGAAACAGTGTATTGAACACCAGTTTTCTTGAGCCAAGATTTGATTAGTTGGTCATTCAGTTTTCCGCTCATGTGCCCTAGCATCAAAATCCCACCAGCAGGTCTTAGTAGATGCATTAATTGCGAAGCATCTTCAATGGGTAAACTACCTTCACTAAGCATACTGCCTGATGTAATTAGGTTTGCAAAATAAGGCCCATAAGGAAGATGATTGAGATCACGCTGGTGAACACTTACGCGATTCCCATACAATCCGGCTTGGGCAAGTGCATTTCGGGCAGCCTCTGCTTTGGTTTTATCCGGTTCCACCACTACCACCTGTAATTCTGTTTGTTTGGCCAATTCATACGCCAGCCGCCCTTCAGCACTCCCGATTACTAACGCGTAACCTTGGTTTATATTATCTTTCGAGAGGATTCTTTTGGCAGCAGACGCTGCCATCTTCATCTTACTGTCATCTAAAAAGGGATTGGGTATTTTGGGTTTTGGGGGAAGCCGGTAATAAAAAGAAGTATCAAATTTATACCATTCGCTGGCAAATGTTGCCCCAGCTTGATTTCGTGCTGTAAGGCGGTAAAGGTGCTCCCCTTCCGATTGAAGTTGGTCAATAAGGCCTAAGCCTTTTTTACCTGCTTTAGTCTTAAGTTTTCTTACTTCTGCTTCGCCAGTGTGTTTCCATTCAATTTCCACTGGCAATGGATCGTGTAACTCCCACTCCATTTGCAGAGTATCCCTGTTTTTCCATCGCAATTGGGGGTAGGAACTAAAAGTTAATGGTTCAGGGGGTAATGGGAACTCGTTTTTGCGAGTTCTAAATCTTTTGGAGATGGCTTCTGCACTCAGAGCTTTCTCATAAACGGAAACCTCGTGAAGACTGAGAGCTCCACGGTAAAATTCATTATCATCCTTGTAACCTCCCAGTTCAAATGTTGCTTTCGGAGGATAAATGATATTTCCCGAATGCTTCTCCTCGTTGGCTTCGAGTTTGCCATTAACAAATACTTTTAAGGTTTTGCCATCATAGGTTCCTACGACATGATACCAGAAATTATCCTTAAAATCAGTGGTTCCCTGTAAATACGTTAAAAGTTTATGTCCCTCGCTAGCGAGGGCAAAAGAGAATTTACGATTTACATAACCTAGTAACCAGCCGCGTTCATAGCTTCCGTTATCCTGAATAACTCCTGCTATCCCTCCCCAGCGCATGCTAGCAGCTGGGTTTATCCACGCTTCAACGGTAATGGCTTTTTGAGGTACCTTAACCGTATTAAAATCATCAGTTACCCAGACTCGACTGTCTGTACCTTTGAGTTGCAATCGGCTTAAGCCATTTTCTTTTATCAGTTGAACCGCACCGCTATAGTTTGCTGGATTTCCAATTTTAGCTGGAACTTTCCCGTTCTTTGTTTGGTCAAAACGCCACTGATGTAGCAGTCCTTCCTCCGCCGCGGAAAGGTTGAGGCTGAGCAAAAGTAAGATGGCCAATAGTTTCTTCATTTTGATTCAAAACAGTGAATGGTTCCCTTATCTGTACTTACAAGGAGTCGACCATGTGCAACTGCAATACCCAAAGCACGTCCGTTAACTGGCGCGCTCCAAACCCTATTTCCATCGTTTGCTGAATAGGCGACTATCTCACTATTACCTCCTGCAAATAGCATGTTTCCGGCTAGAATCATTGCATAAGACTGATTACAAGGTGTTTTCCAAAGGACACAATTATCTATACCTTTTTGGATCTCTCCTAATGCCTGACCCGATGCTATGAGTTGTTGTTGTACCTTGGGTACCTCTGGTGATTTCTGCTTTCGTAGTTGAGCCAGTGTCTTGCCAAGTTGTTCACGTTTTGCCGCTTGCGCTTTGTAGTCGCGTTCCAGTTTGATATAGCGCATGCGATCAAGAACACTTAATTCACCGTTCGCTTGCAGGTAGGATTTGCCATCGGCCACAATCATGTGATTGCCGGTAAAGGTTGCAAAGGAGTCACCATTTCCCTCACCAAACACCCCAAGAACTCGACTGTTTTGGCGTGGATTTGGCAGTGGTTTTCCGTTCCACTTAATTAAGGTGAATGCGTCGTTTGTTTTAGATAGATCTCTGAAGAATTTGCCATTGTTACGATTGTATACGATAGGGTTGCTTCGGCCGGTAGGTACGTATACGCGGTTTTCTGAAAGTAATAAATACCCTTGAAAAGGCCACGAATTCTGAATAGTTCGCCAACGATCTGTGCCGTTTTTGGGATCAAAGGCCACAATATGCATTCCTTCCTTTGGGAACATTCCTGCTCCAGCATAAGCAACACCATCTCTAACCAAAATACCTGTTCGCAGTGGCCACGCCGAAATCATACGGTTATTGCCGACAATACGATACTCACGAGGAGACAGCATTTTTTTCCAAATTAATTTTCCCTCTGTGGAAAGGCAGTATGCGTAGCCATCATCTGAGCCGACGAAAAGACGCCCCTCATACAAGGTGGGAGCAAAACGGACAGGGCCTTCAGTAAAATAAGACCAACGTTTTTTTCCTGAATTGAAATCAAGACAATGGACTTGATCATCAGCAGAAGAGCCAAAATATACTGATTGTCCATCTGCAATTACATGAAACGCGTGGTCAAACAATTGACGATTCTTAAGGTTAAACTGTTTATTATATAGATCTGCCTTGGCTGGACCGCGCCATGCCGGGCGAGGAGCATGAAGGGGTTGGTGAATCCACGATTGCTCCAGAGGGAGATTCAATTGCTCTAGGGAAACCCCACTGCGAGCATCATCTCCACGATAGGTTGGCCAATCAGCTGCATGGGTGCAAACAGCAATAAATATTAGTAAAATCCTCACTATCCAGCTTTCAAACTTACTATTCTATCAGCAAATTCATCCGCAGTCGAACCATGGGTTACAACAGCTACCGTACCACCTTTTTTATGGTATTCAGACAGGTGTTTAAAGACCTGCCGGTCATTTTCAGGATCCAAGTTGCCGGTAGGTTCATCAGCCAAAATGATTTCTGGCTGGTTTATTAATGCGCGGGCCAGAGCTACGCGTTGCCTTTCTCCAGCACTAAGTTCGCTCGGAGTATGCGTTAAACGGTCAGATAAACCAAATTGGTTCAATAACTCAAGTGGCTGGCTTGCTTGATTACCATTTGAAACTGCGAGCAGCACGTTTTCCTCGACATTTAAGTAAGGCACCAAGTGAAACATTTGGAATACAAAGCCTACCTCATTGGATCGGTAATTTCCGAGTTCCGAAGATGATAACTCATATAAATTAGCACCTTTGTATTTGATTTCTCCTTCAGTGGGTCGAAGCATTCCACCCAAGGCGAGAAGGAGGGTTGTTTTTCCGCTTCCACTTGCGCCTTTAATAGCCACAAATTCACCCTTCTCCATATTGAGATCAAAAGGTGCTAGCGCAGTGACATCACCAAAACGTTTCGTAACTTGTGTGCAGGTGATCATCAATCGTGACGTAGAGTATCGGCAGGATCCTGGACTACAGCCAACATCGCTGGGATGAATGTCGCAAGAGCTGCAAAGGCCGGGGCCAACCACAGTGCTTCAATAAGCAGGGAAGGTTCCCATCCCAATTGAGCTTTTGTTAAAGCGAATAGCTCCTGTCCAAAGTTTAAAGTTAAATATCCACCAACCCCATAGCCAATGATTGCGCCGGCAATCCCAATGGCAACTGCTTTACCAAGGAATAATATGGCGATGTGCATACCTCCATGCCCAAGGGCTCTAAAAACACCGATTTCTTGTCTTCGATCCCGTGTGTTAAGCATCGCTAAAGTAGCGACGGACAAACCGCAGAGAAAGACCATCACCGGAAGTATTTTGGTAAAAGTCTTCTCCAAATTATTAGTTTGTGACTGGATTGCCTCATCAATCACTTTAGGCATGGCCTTTCCTAATTGAGCCTCCATCAGACGCCTTTGTTGTTCACGGGCCTCCGCCATATCCTGCATTCGAAACACTTTAGCTTTAGGTAAAATTGGAGCCAGTTGCTCGCGTAGTAGCGTTAAAGTATCCTGTGATTCATCGGCGCAGTAGCAATCGAGTGCTTGGATTTCATTAATTAATCCTTCTCGGCCTAATACCGATTGCGCATCTGCCAAGTGCATATAGATCCGAATTTCAGCACCGCTTCCTTTTTCTGCTAACACGCGGTCTACCTCGAATTCTCCGTTTTCAACTTTTACCACATCATCACGCTTAACATTGTGGATTTCGGCAATTGTTTTGCCTAGCTGTACAGTCCCTCGCTTTACCGGTGTAATCATGATCGGTTTTTCCCGGCCAGGTGGGGCGACTTCGCGAGGGGCTAGGCCATAAATCATGGCTGGTGAACCGCGCCAATCGATCTTCCATTTTAAAATGGCTGATAGATGGGAATAGTTGATCTGCTTGGTAACGTTTGTAAATTGTTGGAGCCAGTCCTCTGGAAAAGTTGTTTTTGAAAACCCTTCATCCCAAAAATGTGCTAAATCGGTTTCTTCGGAGACAATACGGAGGTTTTGACCCATATCTCGTTGAATCCTCTTTGTTTTTTTCTGGGTGGATTGTGATATTTCATCCGTTGATGCATTCATGTCATCGAGGATCTCTGCTTGCTCACGTTGCGTTCCCTGACTAACGCTAAAAAATATTACGACTAAAGCTACTGCTATAGTTATCGCAAGCAAACTCAAAAGCGCATTCGCTTTGCGATGGGTAATTTCCTTAACAATCAGCGTTAGTGGATTCATGAGTTTTTGTTACGTGCGAAAATTAATATAGCGCAGCCGGCCAAAAGGATAGGAGCTCCAGCAATCATTATCCATCCAATCATTGAACGTGATTGAGGTGGTTTTGTCGGTTTTACTTCTGTGGTGATGGGTTTCTCGGGATCGGTGTTTTTCTGCTCAACAGATGTTTGTGGTTCTTGGGCTTCAGGTTCTTTTAATGATCCTTCACGATAGCCCATCAGTAAATCATCAAGTGAGCCTCCGATGGGTGTTTGTCTGTTGGTTCCTTGACCCTTGCCACCTTTAGCTAAGATTTGACTCATTTCCAATCGAATTGCTGGGCTTTCGGGGTCAAAACCGAGTTGGTTGGCAAATCGCTTTTGTAAATCTTCATCCCATTTTTGCGGCACCATGGTTCCCTGCATCCATTTACGATCCAAGCCACACTCACAGTTTAGGCCGATCGTGTTGACTATCGCTTTAAGCGAGCGCTCATCCAGTCGCTCATCACGCAAGACTGGGCCAATCATTCGGCCACGGCCATACAGTATGGCGACCTGTGGAGTTTCCGATATCTCAGTGATTCCCATGCTCCAAAGAAACGCCTTTTCAGAATTGAAGTCCTTGATTGAAATAATCTCTACTACCGGGGGTTCTCGGATTTCTTTCTCGAGTTTGTCCATCTGACCGCTTATCGATTTCACAACCCTATTGGCTAGGTCCCGAATTCTTTGGTTTTCCTCAATGTTTTTGCCTTCCATGATCAGAATCACACAATAGTGTTCGTACACCTTTGAAATAACTGAATTGCGGCGCTCCGAATCAAACACCGACTCAAGTCCATCCCAAGCAGATACCGCTAGAGGCTTTCCTTCTGCGGATAACTTTACCGGTAATGACTGTTTTCCATCAGGTGATACCAACACCGCTTGTGCCTGTGTTAATTCCCTCGGGACAAATTGTGCAGCTTTGCCTTTGAAGGCATCCTTTGGACTTAGGACCGAAGCCTTTACATTGGAATCAAGATAAGTGGCATACGCGGTTGACTCGAGTAATTCCATTTCAGAGGTTGGGGTTCCTTCTGGAACAAATATAAACAAACGGTAAGGCTCAGAACCCAAATCCACAAAACCTACATCTCTGACATTAAAACGGCATGCCAGTGCGTCTATTGAAATCAAGCAGGCAAAAATGAGAGCTAGTTTTTTCATTTTGCAGCGGCACACACTGTGCAGTCAGCAACTGGCTGTATGCGCACCTGTTGAAATTTCATTGATTTCAAATCGCAGGTCAATAATCGACCGAACAAAGGTTCTCCCAATTCAACAATTATTTTAATTACTTCCATTGCCCCCAAGCAACCGACCATACCTGAGACAGCTCCGAAAACCGGGAAACGACGCTGCCAATAATCGGGTTTTTCAGGATAAAGACATTTCAAGCATCCTGTTAAACCCGGTTTGAAACTGGTGATATGCGCCTCCATTTCAAACATAGAGCATTCCACAATAGGTTTACCCTGTGCAAACGCTTCGTGGTTCATCAAATAACGCTCTTCAAATAATGGGGCACAATCTACGACAATATCCGACTCCGATACTAGGCTGGAGATGTTTGAATCAGTAACATTTTCAGCTAAACCAATGATTTCCAATCTCGGGTTGAGTTCCTTTAAGCGCTCCATCGCGCAGTTGATGCGTGGAGAACCCAACGCTTCATCCTTCATCAGTAACTGGCGGTTCAAGTCAGATGGCTTCAGGTTACCTCCATGCGCAAGAATTAACTTTCCAATCCCCGCAGCTGCCAGCTCATAGGCAACCAATCCTCCAAGCCCTCCGATTCGGCTGATCATTACGCTCGCATTCTTTAACCTGCGCTGACCTTCCTCTCCGAATCCATCCACCGTGGTTTGCCAGGAATAAATTTCCCTCTCAGCATCGTTTAATTCGGGAAGATTTTCAGATCCATTCATCATTCAAGGCTTCCTTCATTAAGCTGTCCATCCTCAAGTCGTATAAAGGTTTCCCCAAGTCTCTTGGCCTCAGCAGAACTATGCGTGATATGAAGAATTGTAACATCTATTTCGCGATGAAGTTCAACGAGTAGATCACAAATTTCACCATGAGTTTGCTCGTCTAATGCACTCAAGGGTTCATCAAGGCAGAGGACGCCGGGTGATGCAGCTAACGCACGAGCTAAAGCAACCCGTTTAGATTCTCCCCCACTCAATCCAAAGGGCAGACGATCAAGAAGTTTCGTTATAGCCATCAACTCCGCCAGTTCATAAACACGTTTTTGGATATCAGCCTCGTTCCAATTGCGTAGGTTAAGTGCAAAGGCAACATTATCAAAGATCGACATTGTTTCAAATAGGGCACTATCTTGCGGAACATATCCGATGCCACGTTCGGCAGGCTTCAGCTCAGTAACATCGTTGTTATTTAGCCAGATGGTGCCACTCATGACATGAGGCCGGAGACCACAAATAGCTTCCAAGATGGTTGTCTTACCGCAACCCGTGCGTCCCATAAGAATCCCATAGGACCCGTTGGTAATCTTTACAGACAGATCATTCAGCTCAAAGGAGCCATTGCGAAGACAAAGGTTTTCGAGCTGAATCATCGTTGGGGTGCGGCATCACTTTTGCCTAAGTTACGAACAAGCAGGAGGACTACGAAGGCAAGGGCAATCATTAGGAGTGAGACTACCGCAGCCTTTTCAATTTCACCGATGCTGAACTGTAGATAGACTGAAGAAGACATCACTTCAGTGCGGTGTGCATTGATACCACAAAAAATTAAAATAGGACCGAATTCTCCGAGAGATCTTGCCCAAGCCAAGGTGCCTGCAGCCATTAGTCCACGATAACCTTGTGGCAGGACAATGCTCCAAAAGGCCTCACCACGTGAACTGCCCAATGTCATTGCTACTTCTTCCTGGCGTGGGCTTATTTGATCAAAAGTGTTGCGCATGGTGCGTACGGCAAAGGCACAGGCAACCATAAACTGTGCTAACACCACACCCGCAGCCCCATTGGTAATTCTCAATTGAAGGCCAAAGGATTCACCGGCTTGTTTGATCATGCGCTCAATTGTGCGGTTTTCCTGAACAATATATTGGCTTCCATCACGATCAAAGTAGGTGACATCCATGGTTCCAAACGAGATGTTGTTAAAGAGAATCAATAATCCGAGCCCGATAACAAGCGGAGGCAGCACGATAGGAACATCAAGAATGGTGTCGATAAAGTTTTTGCCGCGAAACTGGAAGCGCGACATGGTGTACCCAATGGGGACGGCAACCCATAGTGATAATAGTGCGGAAATGGTACAGGAAACAAAGCTGAGCTTGGCAGATGACCGAATCCTGGGATCATTAAATACAGCCGAATAATCACTTGGGCGATCAATTGCAACAGCATCAAGAAGGGAGTTTTTTGCCAAACCAAGTTCTCTTTCAATGTCCACGTTTCCAGATTCAGCCTTTTTAACCAGCTCACTAAGTTTGATATTGGCTAATGACCGGGCCTCAGCGGAAATGTAATTGATTCGGTCGGCCATGGACCGCCCATCAAATGGAGGTTCGTCTAATAGACGCGTTTCTTTAAGAGCTTGCTCCAACCCAATTGCCACAACCGTTCCATTTGCTTTTTGATTGGCAGCCTCAAGGTATTTAATGGCTTCCCTAATGGAAGGAGACATTAATAATAATTTAGTTTCGTCGCTCTTGCCCCAACGCGGAACAATTACCAGCGCCAAGATTAAAGATATGATCAGAAACAAATAGAAACCACCTAGAGAACCTAATCCAAAAAAGAAAGCCGTGTCGGATTTAGGTCGAAACTGAGAAGGAGAGTCCGGGGTCGGCGTGCTACTCATTGTCTAAACCGAGGTTTTCGATTATCTCAAAGCCCGCGTTAATGAAGTTCTCCTGACCGGTTGATGATTGCAGACGACTCAGCAAGCGCTGCATTAGATGTTTGTGCTTCGAAGTTTTACTGATGGCATAAGTTTGAGTAGCACTCGAAAGAGGATTATCAATGCGGATCATTTTTACCTTGTCACGCTGGGCATGGGCATTAGCTACGTACACCAATCCGGCATCCAATGCGCCTTGGGTAACCTGTCCTACAACCATCGGCGCTTCAGGAAAAGGATTGCCAATATTTGGCTTAATTTCGTTATAGATTTCTTCGTCCTTCAACAGGTCTATCGTGAGTTTGCCCATCGCAGTTTTTTCAGGATCACCAATTCCCACCTTCATTCCCGGCTTTGTTAAATCTTCCAATGACTTTATGTTTTTGGGGTTTTCTTTCGGTACTAAAATGATTATGTCCGTTTGCGAAATATTAATTAGCTTTCCGAACCGATCTTCAACCATGGTATGAAACGAAGCGTCACAGGTATGGTATACGTCCGGTGTTTCACCGCCCTTCATTTTACTCACCAGAAGCCCACAACCCATCCAAGTTGTTTCAACAGTGCAACCTTCGCGTTTTTCGAATGCGGAAATAATGGGTTCAGCAGCATGGCGGTTAAGTCCGCCAGCAAAGTAAACTATATTGGGCTGCTCATCCCATACATCCCCCTCGGCTGCTTCAAAGCCGTGTTTCCTGAAAATATTCAGACCTTTATCAACTGCACATAAGTACCGTGCGAAGTGTAGTGTTGCACGCGGGAGAGTTGCATACTTTAGCACGCAAACTGTTACAACCCCTATTGGGGCACCTTCGATTTCAACTGATTCTAGTTCGGGATATTGACTGGCAATTGAGTTCCATACAATGGCAGCATCCGCAGCATCAATTTTTACATCATTGGCGATTTCATTAACAGTTGGTTTGAAGTTTCCTCGGGCATCGACTGCTTCAAGTAAAGGTCCCCACTTGCCTAGATTGGTCATTAGTTTTTTTGTTTTTTTACCGACGCTGGCTGCTTCAGGGTTTCCAAGATTTACTCGAACATCTTCACGCAGTAGGTCATCAACCTTAAGAATTTTCTTAGGATTACCTTTTTTCACCACAATAACCGGCCACAAGCGGGCTACAGGAATAGATTCTTCAGCGATTCCCTTTTCTTGTGCAATATGAACATAGCTGGAATCTGCTGCCAGGTATAAATCGCCGCTGTTTTGCGCCCTGATTTTCGTGAGTAACGTACCCGACCCACTGTAACTCACCTCAACTTTACGATCCGGATAATCTTTTTGGTAAGCTGCAATGATCTCATCCACGGGTTTAGACATTCCCGCCGCACAATAGAACTCAATGGTATTGGCATCTGAAGATGAAGTGGAGCCTGAGGAGATTCGTTCATCAACGGAATGGGTATCTCGTGCCATGTAAGCCACTAGGCCAATAATAACTACTAACGAGACAGCGGCGAATTTAACGGGGGTCTTCATCTCAATATAATCAACTGCTGCAACTAATCAATCGGGCGAAATCACTAACCACTCTAGGGCTTATTGGCAACTTTTCTTGGGCCATCCTCGCGAATAACTTCAAGCGACTGAATAACGGTCGACGCAGGGTGCCCTGAAACCAACTTTATTCTACCCACTTGAATATCATCCTTGCTGCTTCCTAGGACATTGATGAATAGCTGATTGCCTCCCTGTTTTAACAGCCCCTCAGGAACTGTAAGCATAGTTATTTGCTTGGTTGTATCCCTTTTCAAACGTCCAATTTCACGGCCATTTAATTTCACGGCCCAATCGTTATGTACATCATGCTGCTCGATTGCCAACGAATAAGCATCTTCGGAGCCCTCAAACTCAAAGGGTATCTTTAGCTCAAAACCTTTTGGCTCGGGAGATGATTCAGTCCATCCAGCAACTACGTTATCACCCAAATGATGCAGCGTTTTGTCAACGTCAATGGCGGTAGAACTCTTTAAGTTTGGAACGATCAAATCTATCAATAGATTTTCTTCAACATTGATTCCTTCGAACTCTTTAATGATTACTTTGCCTATTCCTCCAGTACTTTTCATCACATCAAAATTGCGTAAAACCACTTTACTTTGGAGTTTAATATCAAAAACACGACTGCCGGGTTTATCATTCGGCAATGGCGTAAAGCCTAAGCGAACTGTGTATTTACCTGCTTTCCCTTTATCCAAGAGAGGCACGCTAAGCTTAGTCATTCCTTTCAAGGCAGATGTATAAATCCAAGGTTTTTGTGTTCCATTCAATTTTACGTTACGCCAATCACGCTGAATCACTTCGGTGGCACCCTCCTCCTTTAAATTAAATTTGATTCCATAATTATTAAAACCCCCTTGCCCTTTGTTTGTTATTGGCCGTGGGTATCCAAACCAGACGGTGCCTGCGCGATCACGCATATCACCAGGAGCCCCAAAATTAATTGCCATATGTTCAACGGGCTTAGTGGCTGCCTGTGAAATAAATACTGCCCATTCAGCATGGCCTTTTTGTGGCTTATTCTTTAGCACCACCGTTGTGCGTAATGAATAGCTACAGGTACAGCCGGCACTTGCTTCCTGCATACTTAACAAGCCATTAGCCGGTATCATACTGTTCCAGCAACCCGGTCGAAGGCCTCCAAAAAGCTGAAGGCCAGAATCCTGCTCGGTATTCACAATAGCTCCACTGTAAGAGCGGAAGAAAAGATTGTGAGGTGTCGCTGTCACAATTCCACAACTGTGACCGGGGCGCAGGAATTCCCATTCGACAGACTCTCCGGTAATCGGATGTTTGCGTTGTTGGATTTCACCGGTTTCCAGATCACATCGACGCGGTTCGATATAAATCGTGTTACCCATAATTGTTGGGCGTCTGCGATAATTAAGAGGTTTACTCCACATTAAACTACCGCCCCCACCATCAATGACGGTAATGCGGCGCCAATTGAGGTTTTCAGCATAACCATCTTTATCTTTATCCTTAGTGTTATTGAAAGGGCCTTCGTCGTGATTGCTATAATGGCCAAATGCGAGCAACTTGCCGCTCTGGTAAGCTAGGCCAAGTTTTGTGCCACCACTACCGGTTAGGTCGTACGGACGACTCCACAGCGTGTGACCCGTCTTGATATCAAGACACACTACTCGGCGATAATCTCTGGTATTCTCATCCATTCTTTGTTCGCGCTCCACTTTGAACACGCCCGCAGAAATGTTTGCCTCGGTAGCGGCTTTGGCCTGTGCTTTTTCCCGTGCATCTAGATCATTTTTCAATAAATAAACCCGGCCTTCACCAATGACCAATGAGATATTCGGAATGTCTTTGCCCTCATGTTCCCACAATTTTTCACCTGTGGTGATATTGTAGGCGAACACCTTTTCGCTGGTCATGATCTTCTTTTCATCTACTGGTGAAGGGTTGTGGTCTGGCAGCCAACCAGGAGCATTGGCAATCATTGAGCGCCAGTGAAGGTCGTTACGCTGGAAATAGGCAAAGGCACGCTTATCAGGAAGGGCATGTAATCCCTTTACTTTTTTCAATGTGGACAAAGCTGACTTGGGGGCATTTTTTTCATCAACCCATTTGCCATCTTTTACGAGTGAGTTCCAGAGATAACCATATTCCTGCGCCAGAGGAGTTGCGCCTGTGCCGATTAAAATGTTGTCATGTACAGCGATATATCCCCAGCGCAATGCCTTATCGGTTTCTTTCCTTGGGACTTGAAATTCGCGAGTTGTCTTTCCTGTTTGTGCATCCAACTGAAGGACTCGGTTGTGGGTGGCCACGAAGATGGACTCATCAGTTGCAGTAATATTAGAGCCATCCACATCTACTCGCACTCTTACGGCTCCTTGAATTTTACGTTTCCACAGAAATGTTCCATTATAGGCATCATAGGCCATCACCACTTCCGCTCCCTGCATAAAGAGTCGACCATTAATCGCTAATGGACTGGCCGCGCGCGCGTGGCGCCCAACCATATCTTCACTTCCAGGCTCACCGTACCACAGCACACCGAGAGGCCCTTTAACGAGCTTATCAGGGGTTGAAGAGGTGTTGGCTGTATTTCCGTAAAGTCCAGTCCAGCTCCCTGCGCCATTAAGTTTTCCGCGAGTAAAAAGGAAGTAGTTATCTATGGTTTGAGATTTAGTTTCTGAAGCGGCATTTGCCGATAGCCCATTTTTGATTTTTTCCAGAGCTGTAGGTGCCCATTTGTTTACTGGCCCCAACACCAGTTTTCCTCCGGAGGGGCGCAGAACTCGAGCAAGTTGGCTTATGGGCAAATTGACTTCTTCACCCAATATGGCGCGCTCCGAAGTAATCAGATTGGCAAAGTAATCAGGTAAATCACTATACGGCCAGTTAACGGCAATCACACGGTCTCCCAATAATCCAGTTTTCATCAATCGCGCGCGGATTGCTGCGAGCCTTTTGGCATCCTGTTCAATTACTACAAAATTGAGCTTTGTATTTGAGGCCAGATACTCAGCTAATCTTCCGTCACGTGCACCGGCTACAAGACACCAGCCTTGATTGATATCAGATAATTCCAATATCTTATCTGCTTGATCCTTGATACCTTGATCGTCAATGGGTTGTGATGCTTCTTTGATTAATCGCCCATTTCCCTGAGAGGCTTGAGCTCCTAGGCAATGGATGAATCCATTGTCGCCACTGACAAATAGCCGATTATCGGCAACCGCCATGCTAACCGCGTTGCCTTCAATAGGATGATCCATCACAAGTTTGCCTGATGCGACTTCCAGTGAAATCACAAATCCATTTCCTCCAGCAAAAAGCGTTTTGCCGGCGAGCGACATTGTGGCAAGTCCTTTTCGGGGGGTGAACCACTTCACGCGAGCTGAATTGAGGGCACTTTTTTCTTTAGCTATGGTTGTGAGTCGATTGGTGGCCTTATTGAGTTCACTCGTTATTTTTTCGAGCTCCTCAGGCTTATCACTTGCGGCCTTATGTCTCTTTCGAATCTCAACGATGTTTTTTGCCAGTGTTGTTGATTCTTTATCCAATTTTGGGACTACGGAGTTAGCTTTGAGATTGGCAGCACGATCAATGCAGTAGATGCCTTTTTCTGTGGCAATAAATGCGGTGTTTTTGGTCAATACCATATCATTGGAAGGAAAGCTGGAAAATTGGTCGCTTTGTCTTGAACCACTATTGGCATTAAAGGCAATTTTAGTATCTGTTCCTTGATTATTGTTTCCAGCAAATAGCTGGCCTTGATCTATCATAGTCCATGATCCGCCGGTTTTGCCGCCGCCAGAGAGAAAACGTTTGAATTTGCCGGTGCGCTTGTCGAAGGCTACGGGCATACTTCGTCCCGCAGGTATAAAAACTGTATCATCAGAAGCTACCACGTAGCCCTGTGGGGCTACGCCTCCATACAGCAACCCCCAGGCTTGATCACCAACCGTGTCATTTACCCAGATTGGTCGACCTGTCTTGATATTTATGGCTACAATATATAGACCTTCGTGAGGGAAAATTCCCGCGGCGGCATATAGAACCCCATCTTCCACCAAGACACCGGTCCTTACTGGCCAAAGGGAAACCATGCGGCCCCTTCCAATAATCTGCTCTCCACTGGGACCGAGTCGGTATTTCCATATTTGAGTGCCCTTTTCGGCATCCACACAATAGATGTGGCCATCGTCTGAGCCAAAATATATTCGTTCCTCATTGATGAATGGTGCAAATCGAACTGACCCGTCGGTGGCAAAGCTCCATTTGCGTTTGCCGGTTCGTGTATCGTGAGCATGAACGTGGTTGTCTACGTTGTTACCAAAGTAAAGTGTTTTTCCTGCGGATACTACTTGGTAAGCTCGATCACTATGCATCCGGAGTGTTTCCTCCCCGGGCAATGGCCAGGCTGTGCGCGGGGCGTGGAGGGATTGAAACTTCCATTGTGGAAATAGTTGAGAGGGCAAATTGGCTGATGTTACCCCAGAGCGTTTTCCGTCGTGGCGATAGGTTGGCCAGTCATTGGCGGAAACAAGGGTGTTGAACAGAAGGAAAAAAGCTATTGAGGTAGTTTTCATATTGGCTAGTTGGAAGAGTGGATTACTCATGCATGGATTCTTCAGTTGGAACCTAGGTACTTCACCAAAAATAGCCTGATTGGCAAGCCTCATTCCCTAAGCTTGCTCAATTGTGCTGACCCTTTACAATTGCCCCATGCAGACCCTTTGTTCCCTTTCCGGGCTAGTGTTGTCCGGTATCCTTTTTATATCGACAGCCATAATGCGTGTAGAGGCGGCCAGTATTCCTGAATCCCTTAACGTACAAGGCGGATTCATTGTGCATTTGGGCTGCGGGAAGGGCGAGCGCACCTTAGACCTTAGGCCTAATGAACGTTATCAGGTTCACGGGCTGGATGAGGATCCAAGGAATGTCAGTCAGGCTCGGGCGAAAGTGAAGGCAGCAGGAGTATATGGCCCGGTTTCCATCGATCGACTCGCTGGTAAAACGCTGCCTTACATTGATGACATGGTGAATTTGGTGGTGGTTGAGAAGTTAGGCGAAATACCTATGAGTGAAGTTATGAGGGTCCTCGCCCCCAAGGGAGTTGCTTATGTGAATCATGGTGGCAAATGGGAAACAACGGTTAAACCTCGCCCCGATGATATTGATGATTGGACGCATTTTTTGCACGGCCCGGGGGGTAATGCCGTTGCTCATGATAAAAAGGTTGGACCACCACGTCATCTCCAGTGGTTGGGGAGCCCTCGGTGGTCAAGGCATCATGATCGTATGGCAAGCATGAGTGCTTTGGTTTCATCAGGTGGTCGCGTCTTTTATGTAATGGATGAGGGTTCGCGGGTTTCTATTCAATTACCTGCACGCTGGACACTGGTTGCTCGTGATGCGTTCAACGGAGTAATTCTCTGGAAGAAGCCGATGAAAAAATGGCACAGCCACCTTTGGCCGTTGAAAAGCGGTCCAACACAATTGGCACGCCGTTTGGTGGCGGTTGATGGTCGTGTCTTCATTACGCTGGGAGTAGATGAGCCGGTAAGTGTTTTGGACGCGGCAACGGGGAAATTGATCCACGAACTACCCGGAAGCAAAGGCGCTGAAGAAGTGGTAGTGGATGGAGGGCAGGTATTTGTCCTGGAAAGCCCAGCGGAATGGGAATTGAACTCATTCCTGCCCTTTCATAATACTGGGGATCAGGCTAGAGTTAGGAAAGACTTTGCATGGAATGAAAAACCGCGGGAGGTGAAAGCCTACGATGTGGTTACTGGTAAAAGGTTGTGGGGAGATGACTCCAAGGTCGCTCCATTAACCTTATCAGCCGACCAAAACCACCTCTATTTTCACGATGGAGAGAAAGTTCAGGCTAGGAATCGTTCATCCGGAGACATCGCGTGGACAAGTGGCAAAACATTCATACCGGAGCAGGTGCGTTTCAATTTTGGCCCCAAGCTTGTTACTTACGATGGAGTTGTCCTTTATGCGGGCGGAGATCGCCTTATGAAGGCGTTTGATTCCAAAACCGGTAAGCAGCTCTGGGAAGCGCCTCATGCTCGAGGAGGTTATCAATCCCCAGAAGATTTACTGGTTATGCAGGGTATGGTCTGGAGTGCTCCAACAACAAGTGGTCGGGATACCGGCGTATTCACCGGGCGTGATTTACGGACCGGTGAAGTGAAAGTTGAGTTTCCTCCAAACGTAAGCACCTACTGGTTCCATCACCGCTGCTATATCGCCAAGGCCACTGATAATTTTCTCATGCCTTCGCGCACAGGAATTGAGTTTGTTGATCCTTCAACCAAAGATTGGGATATTAACCACTGGGTTCGAGGCGGCTGTTTGTATGGGGTAATGCCGGCTAATGGGCTTACTTATGCTCCCCCTCATAACTGCGCTTGTTATCCGGAAGCTAAGCTTTTTGGTTTCAATGCATTGGCGCCGGCTGCTCCTTCCCGGAAATTAGGAGAAGTCAATGAGTCCAACCGATTGGAAAAAGGGCCTGCTTACGGGAAAGCAACTGACTCAGCAGGTGCTGCAGATTCAGATTGGCCAACTTACCGTCACGACAATCGTCGCAGTGGTTTTTCTCAATCGAAAGTGTCTGACCAACTCAAGTCCAAATGGACATCAGAACTGAAAGGCAAGCTTAGCGCAGTGACCATAGCAGAAAACAAGCTTCTGGTTGCACGAGTAGATGCCCATGAAGTGGTGGCATTGAATG
>CAJWKQ010000010.1 GCA_913041895.1 uncultured Verrucomicrobiales bacterium | reverse complement strand
CGGTTGCGTAGTCAAATTTTTTGTAGTAGTTGTAAATGCGGGTGACTGACTGCACACCGGGATCCTCAGCTGGGGCAAACTCATTGCCAGTCTTTGCTTTGTGCCAGTCCATAATACGGCCCACAAAGGGTGAAATCAGTTTTACGCCAGCTTCGGCACATCCCACGGCTTGTGCAAAGGAGAAGAGTAGGGTGAGATTGCAGTGAATACCTTCTTTCTCGAGCTCTTCAGCTGCTCGAATGCCTTCCCAAGTGGCAGCTATCTTGATGAGAATACGTTCGCGCTCAACGCCGTTCTTTTCATAGCGTGCAATTAATGAACGTGCTTTATCCAATGTGGCTTGTGTATCAAAGCTTAGGCGTGCATCCACCTCGGTACTAACCCGTCCGGGCACTATTTTCAAAATTTCTAGCCCAAAAAACACCGCTAACTTGTCTAGTGTTTCAGCCATCTCATTACCGTCTTCAGTGAGTACTTTGTTCAATAATTTTGTATACTCAGGCATTTGTGCGGCCTTAAGGATAAGGCTGGGATTTGTGGTGGCATCTTGAGGAGTGTATTTCCGGATGGATTCAAAGTCGCCAGTGTCGGCAACGATGGTTGTATATTGACGAAGGGATTCCAAGTGGCTGCTCATAGACCCCCATTAAAGCATTCGTTCTTGAATGCATCAAGGCCTTGAAGTAGGCGTAAAATCTACGTTTCTTTGGTTGCTGACGAACAAGCAATACCCGTCCCTTTTCGGGCGAGTGTCTGTGGTCAGCAATTCGTTTTGATGTGCTTAGGGAACAAAGGGCTCAGATGGCTTAGCGGATGCGGCTCTTAGAAGGGTCGCACTATAATCATAATAGTTACGCACTATTTCTCTCATTACCGTATGGTCATAATAGTATGCTAGTGTCCCGTCTGCATTGTATATATTGACGCGCTCTTGTCGCGGTTCCATGGTCCTTGTCTGTTTGGTGAATTCGCGTGTTGCAACCACAAAATCTGCTCCTTGTTTTTTGGCCCAAGATTTCAGGTGACTTTCACACATGCTGTAAGAATGAATATTGAAAAATGAAGTTCCAAGCAGGGTGGCACCTCTAGATTTTATGAGGGACACTTCAGTGTCATAACCACTTTTGTTTGCGGCTAAAACAACTTCTGGTTCCACCGTTGCTGTAGTTTTTCCATAGTTGTACGTGCCTGTATAGTTCGCTTCAAAGTGGTTTGTTCCTAATCCGCAACAACCGTTAAGCAATATGATTACAATTCCACTAAAACCGAACAAAATTTTCATATTAATGAACTACACATCGAACAACTTAAGGTCTCAGTGTGCCGGGATTAAGCAAGTTTATTATTCATGTGCCTAAATTCGGTTTCTTCACTGGAAATTCTATTCAAACAACTGCTTAGGAAAGTTATCTAGGCTTTATGGATTGCCTACTTAGTGTTGGTTGTTAATATTCATCCGAACCGAATACATAAAATGAATTCTATCATTCCCTTCCTTCTTGTTGCTCTTACTCTTTCGTTCCACGTCTTTGCCAAAGAGCCTTCTGAGGCTAAGTCTGCTACGCAGGCCTTTTTTAAGAAACCACAGAAAGGAGAATTAAAACTGAATGGTGCAGGAGTGATGCACGCTGCTAATCATGGTCTCCTTCTAGTGGCTGAAGCAGGAGGTTCAATGGTGGCAATTGATACAGAGGATACTGGTAAGTTTAAACCCGTCAAACTTATGGCTAATCTTGACGCTAAGCTAGCTAGTGCCATTGGGGCTTCTCCGGACAAGGTTGCCATTAACGATTTAAAGGCAAATCCAGAAACCGGCACACTCTACATTAGCGTACGTCGAAGTGACGGAATCTCAACGATTCTTACTCTGGAGAGTTCAGGGAAATTAAAAACGCTTAATACAGATAAACTGAACTGGGTGCGTATAAAGTTATCTGAAAAACTGAAGATTTCACGAATCAGTGCAATTGGTTATCACGATGGTCGCGTATTGGCTGCAGGACAAAGTAACGATGCATTCCGAAGTAAGATTTTTTCCATTCCCACCCCAATCCTGCACGGCTCCAAGGCTGCTGTTTTCAGCACAGATACCTATCACGTAGCGCATGGCCGATGGGAAACAAAAGCTCCTATTCAGAGTTTTATCCTGACTCAGGAAGCAGGCACTCCATACTTGGTAGGATCCTTTGCCTGTACTCCGATAGCAAAGTTTCCAATTACGAACTTGAAAGATGGAGCGCAGGTTAAGGGTACGAGTGTACTGGAGCTAGGCTCCGGTAACCGGCCTTTAGATATGTTCACCTATTTTAGTGGAGGCAAACAATGGTTGGTTACTCATTCTATGCGCTTTCACAAGCTCTTCGATTATACTCCAAGTAAATACTGGGCTGCACGTATTGACATGAAATTGATTGCTCCCAGTGATGATAAAATCAACAAGCAAGCAGCCCGACGTAACAAAGGTGTTGCGAAGGATCCTAAAGGTGTCGAAGTCCTGGAGGAATTACACGGTGCTGTACAAGTGGATGGTTATGGGAAGCAACAAGCTGTTTTACTGCGAGAGGTAAAGGGAGCCTTGAACTTAGAGATAGTAAAATTACCATAACTGTAAAGTTACCTCTTATTGAGGGCTAAACTCTAAATACCGTGGGCCGGTTAAGGCCGGCACGCGGCCGTCCTCAAGGTTTACTTCAAATAACCTTAAGAGATTGTTGCCAGCTAAGTCTTCCAGCTCCCATCCCACCCTTATCCGGTAATCACCTTTCATCCAGCTATGTGACGGGGTGAAATGCCATTGGGTTTCGTTTTGAACGACATTAATCTTGCCGGGAACTTCTTCATCTGCGGCATTCAATACTGTGAGCATGGTGTGCAGTAGTGCCCAATCCAAGGGGTTTTTAAAGGTAATGGTTAGCGGCTTCCGTGAGTTTGCGGCAGGAGGGTCAACTATCCATCTCGCGGGTTTGGGTTTAGTACGATCAGCGGGTTTGGTTGCGAAAACTTTACGAGCTGACTGGGCTAGAGCTAAACCTTGCTCCGACTTCCAGATACTTGAGATTTCCAACGCATAACGCCCTTGTGGTTCCAGCACTGGACCTAGGTCAACGTTTAGGTTTATGCCGGTCTTTTGGCGGCCTGGATGTAACCAGAGCGTCAAACGTTTACCGTCTGCGCTCCAAAGTTCCGTTTTACGAAAGGGCTCTTCTATGGGTTGGTTAGTGTTCAGATCAACCAGTCGGAAGTGACGAAATATATTTCCCTGTTCCATACGGGCAGTGAATTGAAGGTAGAATTTGAGATGGTTGGTTGGGACAGTAGATCCGCTCGGGAAGATTTTGATCAACTTTGGAATGGGAGCTGAAATCGGTAGTGTGCGTAGGTAACTGGTGCGTTGGCCTGAGACGTTGGTAAAGGTCGCTTCATAGGGTTGCCCTTTCAGAAATGGAAACTCCGGAACAAATCGAATCTTGCCACCCTTCCGAGTGGTATGCCCGAGAAGGGGTTCGCCTCCTTTCGGTCGAATACTTAGCGTACCCTGATTGGCTTCGACAATCACCGCATTTGCCTCAAATCGAAGTTCTGGTTTTACAACACACCCAGACGAAAACAATGCGACGCCTGTCCAAAGCAGAGAGATGTAGATTCGCAAATTGCCCATGATTATTCTTTTTTGGTTTGAATCAACAGAGGTAAGGGGCATTCATTTTCTTTTTTTGATTTTTTTACCCCAGAGTCGAATGGCGTCAAAGTCGCCGGTATCATCAAAGCTGCCAATGCCCACGCGGCCATGGGTAAAGGTCTTATCAACCGTGGTCATGATTGGTTTTTGCATATCATCAAAGAAAACCTCAATCTTGCCCGAAACCGCTTCGCGTCGTATCCGTGCGCGGTGCCAGCCGCGACTCCAGTCAGTACCATTAGTTCTGGTCTCGGCTATGCTCACTCGTGGGGCATTATTCACTAGGAAGATGGAATTAGCATGAGCGTCGGCTTTGCGGCCAAGATGCACATAATAATAATGTTCTGGATCCTGATGGCCAAAGAAGAGGCAAAGGTCTTGGTGTCCGTAGACCTTGATTGTGGAACGCAAATCTACATCTAAAACGAAATCCCCTACTTCACTTTCTTTAAGTAGAGAAATATTGAAAGGTGAACGTACTTTAGTTTTGTAATTACTTTTTGCGTGCAAGGAGTAGAAGCTGCGTCCATTTTTTTTTACTATTTTCCATGCCTTGGGGTCGGTGGGTTCCCATCTGCTGGTGCCTTTATCAAAATCTTCATGAGCCATAAGTTCCATTTCAGAACTCCTCAGATAATCAAAAAAGAAATTACGCAAAAGTGCCTGCCCTTTTTTTCGGTCTCGTCCCATGCCATGGCCAGTATTTTCCATGGGAAATAGTTGGCCGGGAACTTGTGCTTTGATCATTTCTTCATGAAGCAGTTCTGATCCCTCTATAGGAACCAAACGATCCTTGGTACCATGTAATGTCAGGATGGGAGGGTCTGTTCGTCCTATGTGAAACATGGGAGAGGCTTCTGCCAGTATTTCCTTTTTGTTTTCCAATCGTCCGCCCATTAATGCCATTAGCATAAAGCGACCAGCTCCTTGGATTCGATCGGTTTGGCGAAATTCCGTTGGTCCAAAATAATTTACGATTCCGCGAAGGCGTAGCGATTCCCCTTTTTCTTTTGGCATTAGGCCGAGTAATAGGGATAAGTGACCACCCGCTGATTCACCCCATGCGGCAATACGTTCTGGATCAATTCCATACTTGGCAGCGTTTTTAACCAGAAATTTATGAGCTGCTTGAACGTCCTCCAGTTGCCCCGGCCAAATTGTTTTGGGGGCAAACCGATACTCTAGTGTGGCGGCTACGTAGCCTTCCTCGGCTATTTTACGCATCCGACTATGATACATGGAGCGGTGCCCTCCCATCCATCCGCCGCCATGAATACACATAACCAAAGGCTGCATTTTTGCGCCCTTAGTATACATGATATCTAGCTTTAGTTCTCTTTGCCCTACTTTTTTATAGATTACATTTTTTTCGAACTCTATGGCTTGCAGTAGTATTGTTATATAAAGAGTGCAGGTAATAAATAGGAGCTTTTGCATTCAAAGTTTAGTTAGATTTTAGTGATTTTAAATAGGCTAGTAGATCAGCCAGTTGATTGGGGGTTAGGCCTGCTGCCAAACCCTGAGGCATGGAGGAGTAGGCAATTTTTTCGCGTTTGAGGATTTGTTTAGTAGGGATTTCCACTGCAACTCCTACCGCAGTTCGCATACTTATGGTATCGGAGCTTTCAAGGGTGACAAAACCGACGTGTGTTTTCTTATCCTTGGTAGTAAAGGCGTAGGTGTCGAAACCCTGCGCGATGACGGCGTTAGGGTTTAGAATGGACTGCAACAGTTCGATGGGCTTGTAACGTTTGCCGATGTCCGCCAAGTGGGGACCTTTCGGGGATTGTCCGTCGCTAGTAGTATGGCACGCAACACAGGCTTGGCTGGTAAAGAGTATTTCCCCGCGCGCTATATCCCCTTTAGACTTAAGTGCAAGTTCTATTGATTTCTTTTCACCTAATGTGGCAATCCAGTTTTTTGGATCACCCGTGGGCGTGGGTATCTTGAAGGGTGCGTTGGCAGTACCGCTGCTGGCGGCGGCCATGCCGGATGGGAGATCCTTGAACGAAATCTTGTGGCGGGCGAGCTGGATTCTGACTGTATCAATGGTGGTCTTGGGTGCATTGGTGAGGGCGGCCTTGAGGCCGACCTCGATGGAATTGCTGCCGCTCCATTTTTCGCGAGCAAAGTATGGGCCGGTGGTGTCTGGGCGTGTGCCCCACCAGCCTTCGGTGTAACTGCCTTCACGATGATACAGACGTATGAGCGTTGATAACGTGGCGGGATCAGGGTTCTCGACGGCGCGAGCGTTGAGGGCGGCGATTACTTTGTCATCATGAATGTATTTCAACACGCTGAGTGCCGTGGCGCTGTGCGATCCGTTCAGCGCATCAAGTAAAGTATCGACTGGCTTAAGGGCTACCAACGCACGTGTGGCAATATGCGGGATGACGCGGTCGGGATTCGGTTTGTTTTGAGCTGGAGCCTTGGTGAGCTTGGGCGCGGTGGCGTGCGGGAGCATGGCTACAGCCGCAGATGCATCGTTCAGACGGCCCAGACTTATGAGTGCCTGTGCACGTACGCGGGCATTTTTGCTGTCGAGCGCGCTGATGAACACGTCTTTTTTAAGGCCTTTTAATTCACCTGTACGATCGGTTAACGCTCGCAGAGCGAACTCGCCGACGTCAGGGCTGGCGGCGAGCTTTAGTAGATCGGCCTGTGCCTTGATGCCATTGAGTTGCTTGAGCGTGAAGATGGCAGCCACTCGACCTACGAGTGGCACGGCTTTGCTGGTGGCAAGCGCATTGAGCTTGGCGGTACGGGCGGCGCTGGGGCCGCGTCGGAGCAGCTCGAATTGTGCATGTAAGTTTTGCTGTTGGCTCGGGCCGATGAGTAGATCGAACAGAGCGATGTCATCAATCTTGGTGGTGTCCGGAAAAGGCTCAGGCTTGAAACCTTCGGGTACAACTTGCACGACGAAGCCGACATTTGGTCCGCCATAGGCGAATTTGCCTCCATGCCAGCTGGCTACGTACATACGGCCGCTGGCGTCGACATCGATGTCAGTTGGGCGTGAAATGGTAAGAAAAGTTTCTTGATGCGCATCAAAGGTTGGGCCGTTAGCAGGTGGGTTATGTAGAAACACTGCACTGAGTCCCCAGTCGCAGGTATAGGCTCCGTGGTTGTATGGTTTGGGCCAACGTGTATCATGATAAAACATGCCTCCGCAACCGGATCCACCGCCGTAGTCTTTGAGTGTCGGGAAAATCTCTTCGTGGAAATTTTTGTACCACGACGGGTAGCCATATTCTGCGCTCTGCATGATGTGGCTGAAGCGTACGTTCCAGCCGCCGCCGTCGTTGGTGTTGTCACGCGTGAAAATGTTAAGGTAGGGATCAATGCAGGCATCGAGGATATTGCGTAGGCCCCAGCAGTATATTTCCATGTCTGTGCCGTCAGGACGCACACGCACGATACCGCCGCCGCGCCGGCTTAGCACTCTGCCATCGGCTCCAACGGCCTTGGTAAAGCCGAAGTCGCCCACAGCAATATAGATCCAGCCATCAATACCCATCCGAATGCCGTTGGTTGTGTGATCAGCGCCGCGCTTCGAAACATAATCGGTACTGATACCCTCAATCAGTCGCTTCTCCCTATCGGCTACGCCGTCTTCATTGGTATCCTCGTACAACGTGAGGAATGGTGGATGCAGTACCCAGAGCTTACCGTTATCGTATATAAGTCCACGGGGGTGATCCATTTTTGCAAAGGTATTGACTTGGTCTGCTTTCCCATCGCCATCGGTATCAATGCACCGGACTACACGTCCGCGACCTTTTTCTTTTCCGAGAGAACCTTGTTCATCGATGCCCACAAACACCTCGCCGGTGGCTGCCGCCGTGAGACAGACGGGGTAATTCACCTCAGGCGGGGCGGCGAAGAGGTTTACTTTAAACCCTTCTGGGGCTTTCACACCATTGAAGCCATTGGCGCTTTTGTTACTCGCGTTTTCTGCGGCCTTCATTGCTTTGCGCGGAAGCTCGGGCAAAGTACCGGTGTGTGCCTCAAACTCCCACAGACTGCCCCAAACGCCTGTGCTAGCACCGAGAAATGTGATCTTGAAAAACTTCGCGCCATTGGCGTTAACCTTGTGGGGAGTAATTTGTCTAACTTCCTTATTTTTGGATTGATCGACTACCGTTTTCCAATCCTTTCCGTTACTTGAGAACTCAACAATATAGGAATAGGCGGCGTTGGTTTTTTCCCAAATAATACGGATGTTTTCCACATTCGAAGCCTCCTTCAGCTCGACTTGCAGCCATTGGCCAGAGCCTCCGCCTTGGGCACACCAGCGAGTGCTGGGTTTCCCGTCAATGGCGTTTGAGGCAAAATTATTTTTGTTTTTTTCCTCAGAGCTGGCGGTAGCCTTAGCACCGGTTACCGCGCTCTTCGGAACGGAAGCTACGGCTTTACCGTTTTTTTTTTGGCTTGCCGGTTTTGGCTTGCTGCTTAGGTCAAAGGATTCGCTCTTTGGCTGAATTACCGGCCAATCCTCTTTCTGGGTGGCCCAGAGGATGCCACGAGCGACAAGGTTTAGGTACCGCGCATCTGCCACGGTGACATTATTATGACCAAGCGAGGTGCTAAAGACCCGTGTGCCATGATAATTATTTGTCCAAGCCACCACGGCCTTGGACTTACCCTGTTCTCCTCGGGCGATAATCTTGGCCGTCGGTAAGACTTGAATATTGTTATAGAGTTCCTCTTTTTCGGTCGTCCAGTTTTTTACGCCTTTGGTAATGAACGGCACGCTGTTCTCGAACTTGATGTCGATGGGGCGTTGTGGGCCATGGCCTGAGGATTGTAAGCCGATGTATTCAAACCATTTTGCGTTATCATCGTTTAACTTAACAGGTGCTCGAAAGTTCCCAAAACGGTAGGAGTGCATGGCGCAATGTAGGTTTACACCAGGGATACCTTTTTTGTGTGGAGCCAAGACTCCGGCAATGACTTTGGGGTCATTGATACCTGCTGAGCATTCGTCGTGAATCACCAAATCATAACCCTTGGCGTAATCTGAGTTGCCATAGATCGCCAAGGGTGGCTTGGTGCTTTTATCGGGCGAATGAACATGGTCAATCTTGATATTGATGCGTCGCTCCAAACCCTGCTGGAGTATATCCTTTTGTTTAGCGTAATCGTGGCAACAGCCACCTGTAATTAGCAGCGCCCGCAAAGGTTTGGGTAAAGGTTTTTTAGCGGCTGCGTGCAGTCCCTCGATAAAAAAAACAGACAATAGAAGGCAAAGAACGATTCTCATGATAGATGTGTATAAGACATATGCTAACCTCGGTGAAAATCAAAATCAATGATAGTAAGTAATCATTTCGTGTGACCAATGACCGAGGATGTGTAGGTTCCTCCAAGATCATGGCGGGATGTACTGAGTTGACGTAGATGGATTGGGTTTGGTGAATTTGGGTCACCTAAATATAGGTCCCATCCACCTTTACCATTTTCCGTTCGACTGCTGGAGAATCCTACCCAATTGTTTATGGCGAAAGGGTCTGAATCATCTGCTCCATTGGTGCTATTGAATGCGGCGCCATGATGTTTGCCGCTTGCAAGATCAAGAAAGTAAATTTCGTCATCATGCTCTTTAGGAGAGGTCCAGCGTGTGTAGGCTAGCTGACCATTATCCATGAACACTGGAAACATCTCTTGAATTTTTGGTAATCCGGCCTGCAATTCCGCCGCACCGCCTGTCACGGGAATTCGGTATATGTCTGCATCTACGCCATCGCCGTTCCAGTAATAGATCCATTGTCCATCAGGGGAAATCCTTGGGCCAGACTCCTCGTTCCTTTTTCCATCATTGGTTAGGGGCTGGGCCCGAAGTGTTTTCAAATTAATCATCCAGAGATCGTCTCGGTTTCGTTTAAAAACTAGAGAAGCACCATCTGGCGTAAATATCGGGTCTTCATCGACAGAAGCTCCCAAGCCCGCTTGCTTCGAAATGTTGGCCAATGCACCCGTTCTAAAATCATAAACAAAAAGATCCAATGCAACTGGCCAATCTGCGGCGTACTTGGGACCAATGGGGAGTGCCATGAATGTCATTTGTGAACCATCATGACTGAAGATTGGGTTCATCGCGTGAATGGTGTGCTTCTCAATTTCTGGAATGATCGCAGCTGTTTTTGCAGGGAAATCACAAACGTGGATTTGGCCATTCAACCATCTTTTCCCGGAGTCATCTAAGTCGTATGCCGTGTAACTATGAAAAGCCAATCTGCCGGCTTTAGGTAAAGCAAGTTTTCGCGAAGAGATGTGTGGCTTTTTGCCCTTCGAGTTTATCGCGGCAGTTATTTCATCACGCTTGGAACACCCAAGCAAAAGCACTGACAAGGTGATCAATGCATACAGACCTAATAGGTTCATTACTTGTCTTCAATTACTTTCTCAAGCATCGCCAACAATGTTTTTTCGATCTTCACTGAGGCTGTGATTTCCAGTGTACAGGTGCCCATCCAAGTTTCATAGCCGCCGAGAGCGTGTTGACGGGGGGTTGGGAGATAGCCGTTGTGACCATTGGCCAACTCTATGGTGAAAGTAGCTTGAGGTAGGGGGCTTTTAGCTTTGAGAGTAAGTCCAATCTCGCAAAGCACCTCACAGGGGATGCTTGTGATGCCCACCTCACCGAGACGCAGGGCCTGCAGAATAATTTTCTCCTCACGTGGACCTCTGGCTAATCCGAGTGTGCGGTGGGCGTATGCTTCAGCCAGGCCGGAGAGAGGTTTGGGTGCAGTGCCGGCAAGGACTGCCTTGGCGTAGTCAATATCTTTTTGGGTGGGCTGACGATTCTTGAGCGAGAGTTCTTTCTGCTCCATAGCAAGGGTAATGTCCTTACGAAAACGCACAGTCTTATGAGTTGTGAGCACACGGTCGGCGATGAGTTGGGCGACCTCGGTCATGCGCTGGATGGGTTTCTGACGTGGGCGCGGGACGCGAAAGCTGATGTTGTTGATGTCTCCGCTAGCGCCATTTGACATGAGCCCAACAAACCCAGTATTTTTTCCCAGTGCCTTTTCAATGAGCTTGGAAAAGACGCCAAAGTAATCGGCTGATACCCCACCTGCCGGAAGGCCGCCCACATAGTGAAGAGAATAATTGGCTAATAGTGCAATGGGCCGTCCGTCGGAGGCGCGCAGAGAAACGAAGTGCACCTCGGGGTCAGTTGGGCCGGCAGGGCGGTCTATGAGGTTTCGCGGTGGATTCATACGGACGGTGTCATTCGGACTGCCGAAAGGGTTTACGGCAATGCCACCGGGTTTCATATGCCAGCGGCGATTGAAAATCTCCTCAGGAACCAGCGCAACTCCGTGGGCCATCTCCGCTGGAGCTAGGTTTTTTTCCGCTCGCGTGATGGCTTCTGCAATACCCTCAACGAGTTGTTGGAAATAAGCACGATGTTGGGGGTCGTTGCGGTTTGTTCGCCGATCCTTACCTGGCGGCGCGGTGTGTGTGTGTGTGGCAGCGACAAGGATCCGGTCGGTACGCAGCTTTGTTTGCTTGGCGGCTAACGCTTTGGCGCGGTCCAGGTAATTGCGACCGATAAGGCAGTTGTCTACGATTACGATCGCTAGTCGTGTTTGGCCGTCATCGCATATAATCGCGCGCGCATAGAGAGGGTCATATGCCTTGTCGGCTAGTCGTTCGCGGAAGGAGCCGACCATTTGAACTGGCCACAGTTTGGGCGTAATATCCACCTTCGCTGCTCCGGCTTGAAATTCAGCCCACACTTGTGCGGTGAACAGAAACAGTACGCCAAAAAAGTGAATTTTCATTTATCGGCCCTCACGTTTATTGGGATCAAATTTGTTGTTTGGCGTTGGCATGCGCGCGCCAGTTTGCTTGCGCCAGGCAGCAAGCTTGGCAGCAAGAATGTTGACCTTGTCCGGATGTTTTTTTGCCAGATTATTTTTCTCACCGATGTCCTCTCTGAGGTTGAATAGTTCTTTCCGGTTGTCCTCATACCATTCAATAAGTTTCCAGTCGCCTTCGCGCACAGCAGCGGTAGGTGCATTGCCCTGATTGCCATAGTGCGGATAGTGCCAATAGATGGCGCCGCGGTCGTATTTTTTGCCACGTAGTGCAGCGGTGAAACTCACGCCATCAATAGGTAGTGGCACTTCTGGTTTGATCCCGGCCATTTCCATCATGGTGGGAAAAAAGTCAGTGCTCGTGATGGGGGAATCGCTCACGCTGCCGGGCTTAGTAACGCCCGGCCAGCGAACCATCATTGGTTCGCGAATGCCGCCCTCATACATCCAGCCTTTGCCTCCACGTAGAGGAAGGTTGCTGGTAGGATGTCCTTCACTGGTGGATAGTCCTCCATTATCACTCATGAAAAACACGGCGGTGTTATCTTCCAAGCTGTGCTTCTTAAGGCCATCTAGCACCTTACCTACTGCCAGGTCCATGGCTTCAACCATGCCACCATAGACTGCATGTTCCTGGACGAGTCTCACCTTTCGGTTGTGTTCCTTTCCCCACTGCGCCTCAAGCCCGCGTTCCTTTTTACGCGCAAGATATTTGTCGCGCAGGTCCGTGCGTGAAATCAGTGGCGTGTGCACCGAGTAGAATGACAGGTAGGCGAGGAAGGGATTGCTCTTGTTGGCTGCCATGAATTTTACGGTTTCAGTGGCTAGTCGATCGGGTAGGTGTTCTCCATTTGGGCCATCAGTAAGTCGTGGGTTACCATACGGAGAAAAATACTTTTTTCCTCCATAAGGACCACCCCTGTGATGTCCTCCCTTATTTACATCGAAACCCTGATCTTCAGGCCAGAAACCCTCGTTGCCGAGGTGCCATTTGCCAGCGAAGAAGGTGGCATAGCCATTTTCCTTAAGGGCTTCAGCAATAGTGAATTCCTTTAATTCAAGTTGCCGGGTGTATGTCGCTGGAAGTAGGCGAGTATTGCGCCGCCAAGCCTTTCCAGCAGGGGCTCCAATGTAGTCTGTCACACCTGTGCGTGTAGGGTAACGGCCGGTCATGATACTGGCTCGTGTGGGGCTGCAAACAGGGCAAGCGGCGTAGGCATTAGTAAATTTCATGCCCGTGGCCGCCAGCCGATCGCAGTTGGGGGTATCATAAAAAGAGCTGCCGAATGTTTTTAGGTCAGTCCATCCTAGATCATCGACCAGAAAAAAAACAAAGTTCAGAGGTTTAGTTTTTTGATCTGCTTTACTCAGAGCAGGGTAAAGGCAGGCAAACAGGAAAAGTAAGCGAATTACATTCATGGATGCAGGATTGTGCCCACACCTTTCGGTGTGCGCAAGCCTGCCAATTTCAAATAAAGAGGCTAGGGAATTGGAATGGTTTTAGATTTCCAATCGTAAAGGGAAATTCCATTAAGTTCGCGCACTGCCACTTGATCTCCACTTATTGCCAAGTGTGCCCAAGTGGGTTCCTCAGAGACTTTTCTTGAGTCGATTAGTTGAAACTCTTTTGGGTTGGCCTTGATCAGATGTAGATTGCCTCCCTGATCAAGACCAAGAATTCGGTCGCCTTGTCTTATTAGACTCATGTACATGCCATGTCGCCCAGAGCCAAAACGTTTTTCGCTCCTCCAACATTCCTTTCCGGTTTTTAGGTCATAGCAAGCAAAGTTTCCATCCTGGATGAGTAAATAAGCATGTCCTTCAAAGAGCACCGGACTGGCCATATAAGCTGAAGTCTTGGAACCATTCTTCCATTTTTCATCTGCAGTCCAGGATTCTTTGTCTTTTTTAATGTTATAAAAAAAAGATCCGTAACGATAAGTGCTGGTATAAACTCCATCCTCATAAGGTAGAGGGGTGAGGATATTCATGCCTCTAAATGATTTTACTTCTTTTTTCCATAACACGGCTCCTGAGTTAATATCTATACCGGTCAATTCAGTTCTGGCCTGAAGTAAAATTTGTCGTTTGCCGTTTAAAGTTGCAATAACGGGGGAGGAAAAACCACCACCTCTTAAGCCGCCTTCATCTTTCATTGTCTGCCAGACGATTTTTCCAGTATCCTGTTCAATCTTACAAAAACTTGCTCCAGCCTGCATATAAACAAATTTGTCATCTACCATCGGAGAACAAACACAGCCAAAGCCTGGGACCGGGGTTTTAAACTGTTTTGGAAAATCAATTTCCCAGAGTTTCTTTCCTGTGTTGGCTTCCAGGCAAAGGAGGCGATCATGCATGCCTGCCACGAACAATTTACCGTTGGCTAGTGCAGGAGTACTTCGAATCCAGGCTCCATTTACCCTGCCAGGCCACGTAACGTTCCATTTTCCGGTTCCAGGCCACTGTTGTGTCCATTTTACCTTGCCAGTTGCTCTGTCTAGCGCTTGTACCTTGTCGAATTCATATACACCTTTCTTCGGTCCCACTGATTCAGTTACATACACTGTGTTCTTGTCCAAGAGTGCACCAGAATAGCTTGAGCCTAATTTAACTCGCCATTTTTGTTTTAGGTTTGATTGGCCCAAGGCGGTTGGCCACTCCTTGCCCTCAACAATTCCATCGCGGTTTGGGCCACGCCATTGGGTCCAGTCCTCCGCGTAAAGAGAAGACACAATGAATACTAGGGTTACAATAGCGGATTTTTTCGTTATCATTTGATCGATTTGAATATATCAGATTTCAGGTAGTTTTATTGGATTTAATTGTTTTTTCCAGAATTGAATTCGCTAATGAGGGGTTTTTTACCGGCAGCCAATAACCCCAATTGATCTATGCTCTTAATTGCATCAACTGTTTCAACCAATTGAACTTTTCTGAAACAATGAGAACAAAAACCTAAATGAGATTCTCCACAACCGGAAAGTGCATCCCACTTCTCTGGACAGTCTTTTTGGGGGCAGTTAGCAATTAGATTCATTTTTCCGATTTAGTTACCGGTATTAATAATTCGTTTCTTCTGAAGGGCATGCCCCCATTAGGATTTAGTACTTGGCCTGACAAATGTTTGGTAGCATTAAGGGAGCTTACTTAATCCGTAAATCGTAGCATGCCATTTCGCGGCTGTTCTTAATGAATAGAAGACCCTTGGATAGGGCCGGATAACTCCATGTTCTCCCTCCATCCAGGGCTTTGAAAGTTGCTTTTTCAATAAATTTTTGTGGATTCATTTCAACTAAAGACAGATCGCCGGCATCTCCTAATATGATGAGATGCCCAGATGCTGCAATGATTTGTCCATACCCATATTTGTTCCCCCGCCATTTTAGTGATCCGTCTTCAGCGTCAAGGCATGATAGACGATTTTCATTCAGGCCATATAAGTGGCCCTTCCACAGAATGGGACTAGAAAATTTGGTTTTCAGTGATTTACTTTTCCAGAGTGATTCAGTTTTTAACTCATTATCATTTTTAATTAGTTTAAATGACTCTGCCCCAGTTCCATAACCTGCAGAGATTAGCAAAGTGTCGTCGGCTAATCGGGTGGGTTGGGCAATGTTATAATTGTTCATAAAAATTCTCCAGGGATGTGTCCAAAGAATCTTGCCAGTATCTGGATTTAGCCCAACAAATTTACCTTTTAGGGCCACAACCAGTTGCAGTTGATTATTTATTTTAAGCAGAGCTGGGGTACTATAGGTTTGGTCCCCACTAAGTGTACTCCATTTCTTTTCACCCGTTTTTTTGTCCAGAGCAATTATGGCATTATCCTGATCTCCTCCCGGGGTAATGAAGAGCATGTCTTTATGGATTACAGGAGAAGTTGAGACGCCCCAATAAGGAGGCTGAACACCATTTTCTTCTGTTGTATTTTTTTTCCAAAGCAGTTTTCCGGAATTTGATTCGAAACAGTGTAGATGCCCCACTGCACCCATGGTATAAAGAAGCCCTTCACTCCATAAGGGATTGGTTCTAGGTCCAATTCCTCCAAAATATTCCTCAAACTTGGCCGGATATTCGTAGGACCATTTTACCGATCCATCGTTTATAGAGACGGCGATGACAACTTCATTTTCTTCCTGTTGCTCAATGGTGAAGGCAAGTTGCCCTGCAACAGTGAAGGAGGCATGGCCTCCCCCGATTAATTTTTTCCATAGCAATGGCGGTCCTTCATTTGGCCATTCGGTGAGGATGCTTTCTTCAGTATATATTCCGGACCCATCAATTCCTCGAAAAGCACTCCAGGCAGTGCTTGAATTATTATTTTTATTTGAAGACGAATTATCATCCAGAGCAGGTACGGTCGGTATAGGATTTGATCTTTGTTTCTTAAGTTTGTTGATGTCCGGTTGTGACTTATTCCAAACGATTTTTGGGATACCTCCTCCCCTCCATTCCAGATTGTTACAGGCCATCCAGCCTGCAATACAAAAGGATAACAGAAGCGCAAATAAGATCTTTTTGGATTTATTCAAGGGCTTGCCTTTCTAAACAGATAATGACTTACGATCCAATCTTTTCCCCGGTTAGTTAACCATAGTTCGGAGCAGGCCATAAAGAAAATCCGCCAATAAACCCACCATTTTGTCGTTTGGTCAGCCCCATAAGTATCGGCAAAAATCCTACGTATTTCTCCTTGGTGAGTATGCATATTTTCAAGCCAAGCTTCGGCTGTTTTATGATAATGGAGCCCATTGACCTGCCATTGTTGGTCGATTTTCAAATCACGGTTGAAATAACCCAGAAGATCGTCGCTAGGCATGATGCCTCCGGTAAAAAAGTGTTTACCCATCCAGTTTGATTCACCCTCAGTCTCAAAATGGTAGGCATATTTTTTGTGGGAAAATATGTGTACAAAGAGGCGTCCGTCAGGTTTTAGCCATTGACCGATTCGTTCCATCAGTTTCTCGTAGTTTTTCATGTGCTCGAACATTTCCACTGACACAACTCGATCAAAGGTTCGGTCAGTATTAAATTGATTCATGTCACATGTTTGCACTTCTAGATTTTTCAAGCCTCTTTCGGAGGCCTGATTTTGAATATATTTCCTCTGATCAGTTGAGTTTGAGACTGAGAGAATCTTTGCTTGAGGGTAATGTTCAGCCATCCAGAGACTGATTGCTCCCCAACCACACCCTAGTTCTAGTATTGTTTGGCCATCGCTAAGACCGGCACGTTCGCAGGTCAGTTCCAGCATTCGTGCTTCGGCTTCATCTAGATTACTTGTTCCTTCAGGCCAATAACAGCAACTGTACTTCAGATGTTTGCCCAGGCATTTGATGAAAAATTCGGGCGGCACTTCATAATGTTGATCATTTGCTGCTTGAGTTTCTATTGCAACAGGCATTGTTTTTAACTCACCTATAAGTTTGTTTTTTGCCCCAGATTGAAGTCGGTTTGCTTCAGATCGTAGTCGTTGCTGATTCAGTTTTCTGATTTGATGGCGAATCAAAAAATCCGGTATCCAATCGTTTTCAAGCAAGGTATTTATCATGACGGAGTTTCCCTTGGAGGCCACGGGATGAAACAAGAAGTGGTTTGTTGATAGGCTTTGTAGGCTGAACCTTTAGAGATTAGGTTTTGTTTTTCATTGGCGGGAACCCCGAAGACTTTCAGTAGTAGGAACAGCATTAATAATGGGCAGAAAATAGTCCACCACCCTCCAGAGGCTCCGGCAAGGAGGAAAAAGCCGACCCATGCCAGCCACTGAAAGAAGTAATTGGGATGTCTGCTGTAATTCCATAACCCCGATCGGCAAACTTTATTGCCTGAATTTTGTGATTTAAATCTGGCTAATTGCCAATCAGCTATACTTTCGCCGATTATTGCAACTGCAATGATCGCTAAACCTACCCATTCAAGGGGGCTGATGACGGTCGATTCATTCCATGTGGGTACTGCGAATACCACACTGAAGATCATTATTAGCAGACCTTGCCAGTGGAAAATGCCAAACATTTTCGGGGTGGCCGTTTTACCCCATTTATCACGAAGTTCAGTATATCTCTTGTCTTCCTGTGGGTAATGCTGTTTGAAGCGTAATAGCAAATAGAATCCTAGTCGTCCTGACCAAATACAGGTGGCGGTTGCTAGTATAATTCGGCGGGTTTCATTGCCATCACCCGAAAAGGCAAAATACAAGGCAAGGATTGCAAAACTAAACCCCCACAATACATCAATAATTCCAGCGTTGCGCAACTTTTCGCTTAATCCAAAAGTGAGATTGATTGCAGTGAAAATGCCGATCCAAGCTAAGAGTAGTTGTTGAAGAATTGGATGCATTTTGGATCACGAGGAGTAACGATCAGTTTTCTCAATGATAAAATCCTCAAAGGTGGCATCGGCTGGTAAGCGTGCTGCTCTAATCAAACCATAAATGGCAACAGCGATATTGCCTAGAAAGCAAATAGCCGCCAGCCATGGGATTCGTTTTGTCCAGGATTTCTCTTGATATAGTAGCCACCCATAAAAGATGAGGAACCCCCAATAGCAGTCTAAAAGTGTGGCTATAAACCATGGGCTGGAACGTTGCTCGTTAAAGTAAATGAACATATTTTTACTGCTGCCAGCCCAAAGGCAAACAACTAGCATGGAAATAAGCATCAGGCTGAAGAATAAAAGTAGTCCTTTTTTGGTCATGAATACTCCCTTAAGCTCAGATTATTTGGCCGAGTATAAATGGCTTGAGCGACGCCTACATTGCGCATGGTAAATCCCGCATGACAGTAACAAAGATAGTAATTCCATTTGCGTATAAATTTCTCATCAAAACCTTGTGAGCGTACTTCTTCCAATGATTCATTAAAACGTTCATGCCATGCTTTAAGAGTGCGGGCATAGTTTTGGCTGAATTCATCCCAAGAATAGAGAAAAAGAGATCCAGCTTTTTCCATAGCTTCGGCAACGCGATGTTGGGCGAGCAGGAGTGAGCCCGGAAAGATATGCTTTTGGGTCCAGTCGGTTCCATTTCGAAGTTGTTTGTAGCGTGAGTCGGGGCAGGTGATGATTTGAATTCCCAATAAACCCTCAGGCTTGAGTAGTTGGTTGCATTGTTTGAAATAGTCCTCCAAATAAGCATCCCCCACTGCTTCGAGCATCTCAATGGAAACAATTTTATCAAATTGACCTTTAATGTGTCGGTAGTCTTGAAACAGGAGTTTTACCTTTTCAGATAGATTTGCTTTTTCTATCCGGGCTTTAGCAAATTTCAGTTGTTCTCCAGATATAGTGATCCCCGTAATCTGACATCCATATTTTCCGGCGGCATATTCAGCAAACCCCCCCCAGCCACATCCAATTTCCAATACATGATCTGATTGCTTGATATTTAACTTCCTGCATAAACGATCATATTTGGCTGTTTGCGCTTCACATAAACTATAATTCGAATTTTCATAATAAGCACAGGAATAGGTCATGGTTTTGTCCAGAAACAACTTATAGAAATCATTACCCAGATCGTAGTGCTCGTGAATATTGTTCTTACTCATCTTCAAGCTGTTTGGCCGAAGTAAATGCTCTATGCGGTTGATGATTTTAAGGAAGTTGATAGCTACTGTTTTTGTCTTAGAGCCAGATATGGAGGGGGCATTATCGATATTTAATATAAACCATGCCACGACTGCAGAAATATCATCGGTATCCCAGTCACCATCGACGTAAGATTCGCCAAGCCCGATGTCACCGTACTGCACACATTTTGCAAAAAAATTGTGGGAGCGAATATGGATGATTGCTGGTTCTGCGTTTTCGTCTTCACCATAATTACACGAGTCTCCCTCAGGCATCCTGATAATGAGACGTCCTCGTTTCATTTTACAGAATGCTTGGTGGATAAGCTTTCGACACTGTTTTTGCCAAAAAGTAGCCGAACGACCATCCGTCTCGTCGCCTGCTGTTTTTTGATATTGTGTGTTTCGTTGCATCCAATGGGGTTTTTTGATTATCGACTACCTTAATATGGGTTTTTGCAAATGAGGGTTCTCATCTTTTGGATGATGATGTAGGCCTTTAAGTTTTAAACGCAGGGCATGCCAGTGAATAAGGGTAATGACTTTAAGCGTCAATAGTGGGTATTTTATTGCATACCAGATGAGTCTCTTTCCGGTAAAAGGAAAGGCGTTTCCGCTCAGAGAGCTGGCTAATATTTTTCGGTCTGCCTCAAATTCATCTATTTTTATGTCGAGTTTTTTGTTGGGTACCTTGAGATCAAAGTCGAATTCCAGCTCCAGGCTTGAGAAAGGGGATACATAAAAATATTTGGGCACACGAAGTCTGAATCGATCATTGGTGTATTGAGTTAACAGGTAAGGCTTCATTTCCCTATATGTATTGCTCACTTCTGCAACAGCACAAATTGGTTCATTTTTTTCATTGAAAATGAAATAAAATGAAACTGGATTAAATATATAGCCTGCAATGCGAGGTAAGGTAATTAGTTGTACATGGCAATCATCGGTGACATTCGATCCATTTTCATGGGCATATGCTATTATCTTTTCTTTCGCACTTCGGTTGTCCTTTTGCAAATGATCTTGATCATAAAATGAGAAAAGATTAAATCGGTTATGGCTTAATAAAATAAATCTTCTGGAGAGTTCATCGATTTCATCTAAACAGATGCCAAACATGAATATTCTGTAAAGAAACTGATGCTCCTTGGGGCTGAAGCGATGATGCATTATCCGGCATTCATAGATACATGACTTCAACTCCATAGCGGCCTCCCTAATATGATTGAACAAAGGTCTACAGCAGAATTTAAGGCATCCTCGTGAAAACCATATTTAAAATAACTACCGCAAAAATAAACTGTTTGATCCAGCGAGCGTTGATTTAGCGAATGCAATTTACTTTGAGCATGCACAGCAGCAGAGTCGAAGAGAGGGTGCTCAAACTCTACCTGCTTAATGATTCTTTTGGGGTTGATTTCATCTTCTCCGTTAATGCTCACAAAATAATTGGTTTCTTTGGATACATTTTGGAGATTGTTCATCCAATAGATTGTTCTAGGAATGAGCTCGCCGTGCGTATTCTCTTTAATCCGATAGTTCCAGGAAGCCCAGCATAGTTTATTTTGAGGCATTGAGGTTGGATCTGTATGCAAAGTACCAATATTTTTTTGGTATTTGAACTTACTTAACTCCTGCTTTTCCTCCAGTTTAGGTGAGTCTAACAGTGCGAGTGATTGGTCGGCGTGACCAGCAAGGATGACCTTGTCGTAAGAGTGTGATTGTCCATCAGCTGTATGGACAGTTGCCCTCTTGTCTGCCCTAGATACCTTCAGAATTTTATTATTGGTTGAGATTTTATCTCTAAAAGGTTTTGTGAGCTTTTTTACATACTCACGTGAGCCTCCCTTAGGGGTAAGCCATTGGTGTTGAGTGTTCATGCCAAGGAACCCGTGATTATTAAAAAACCGCAGCAAAGTAGTGGCTGGAAACTGGAGCATGAGCTTGGGCGGAGTGGACCAGATAGCAGAGCTCATGGGGACAATATAGAGTTGAAAAAAATCCTCCCCATAATTTTTTACTTTAACGTATTCTTCTAGCGTAAGCGTATCAAACTGGCCTGCTTCCAAAGCTTCCCGGGCTTCATTATTAAAGCGGTTAATTTGCATCAACATTCTCCAGTGGCGCAGGTTGAAAATGTTTTTTCTCTGCCCAAAGAGGTGGTTTAGGCTTGATCCGCAATATTCAATATTTTGCCCAGTATGTTGAACGCTAAAAGACATGTTTGAGTTTTTATAGCCAACATCAAGCTCATCAAATAGACGAGTAAGGTTAGGATAGGTTTTTTTGTTGAAGACCATGAACCCCATGTCGATAGGGATCTGCTTATTATTTTCTTTTGCGTCTACCGTGAGGGAGTGGCCGCCTATGTGTTCGTTCTGTTCGTAAAGATTTATATCAAAATCCTTATGCAGGAAATGTCCACATCCTAGCCCCGAAATGCCCGTGCCGATTATAGCGAGTTTTGGTTTCAATCCTCAGAATCGATTTTACGCCCTTCTTCGAGCACACGGGCAGGTACTGGTTTGAGATCATGGATCAATCCAAGCCAGGACATAATTTTCAACACGTAATAGGTAAGATCGATTTCCCACCAGTAAAAACCTTGTCGGGCGGAATGCATGTAGTGATGATGATTATTGTGCCATCCTTCTCCAAGGGTAATTAGAGCCAGCCAAAAATTGTTTCGGCTATGGTCGCCGGTATCAAATCTCTTTTTTCCATAAATATGAGCTAAGGAATTGATGGTTGAGGTTCCGTGGAAAAGAAGGGTGGTGCTTACAAAGAATCCCCAAATCAAGATTTGCCACCCACTTGTCTGCAATGATGCCCATTGTGAAGCAGCCCAATCGCCGAGAAAATAAAGTCCTATAGCCATTATTGCAGGTACTAACTTGTTGAAGCGATTGAGAAAAACTAGCTCGGGGTATTTGGCAAAGTCTTTTATTGAATTATAGTCAGTTTCAAAATTCTTGGGGCTTGCAATCCAGCCAATGTGTGCCCAAAGGAAATTGTGGGTATGAGGCGAGTGAACATCTCTTTCCTTGTCGGATTCTTGATGGTGCTTACGGTGATGCGCAGCCCACCACAGTGCCCCCCTCTGAACTGCTGTTGATGCAGCGACTGCAAAAAGGAACTGGATAAAACGATTGGTTTTGAATGTGCGATGTGAAAAATAGCGGTGGAGGAATGCGGTGATAGCAAACATGCGGGTGAAATACAGGGCGAGGGCAACGATAATGGCCAGCCAGCTCCACCCGACCCAAATAATCCCTAGGCATCCTGCATGCAGGAAAACTAGTGAAAAGCACCTGGCAAGATCAAGAGAATGAGAGGCTTCTTCAGTCAATCCATCACGATACCCGGAATCAAAAGTCCGGAAAGCAGATTTGAGATTATTTTTCAATAGTGAGAACCAAACCTATATTTGGTATGACCTATTAAGTTTAACTTCGCAATTGGCGTTCGATTGCCGAGGCATTTTAAGCCTGATTGCCAAAAATAAAAGGGTCAAATTTGGTGTCATAATACCACGCAAATAAGAGTTTATCTTTTTGGAGGTTCCTTAGTAGCGCCGATTGATTTGCGCCATTGAATCAATTGGGTCAAAAGTTCACGGAGTTTATCAGGACGTTGACTGGCGAGGTTGGTTTTTTCGCTTGGATCACTAGCTAAATGATATAGTTCAGGGGAGTTTTCGCTAAAATTTTCAATTAATTTCCAATCTCCGACTCTAATGGCGCCGCTTGATCTTCCGCCAAGAAAATGCGGTTTCTCCAATGGATAATGCCAGTGTAGGGCTTTGCGTGTGGGCGCTACCTCCGGGTTGCACAAGGTTTGCAATATTGATACGCCATCAAGGGCTTGAGATTTATCTGGTGTAATATCGGCGGCTTTCAAAAGAGTTGGGTAAAAATCGACATTTGAAGTTGGTTGCTCTGATGTCTTATTTTGAGGGATTTCTTTAGGCCAGCTGATAATAAGTGGAACTCGTATTCCGCCTTCATATAATTGGCTTTTGCCTCCGCGCAGAGGGGCATTTGAAGTGACATTCAATTCGCCTCCGTTATCGCTGGTAAATATTAAAATGGTGTTTTCTTCTAAATCGAGTTCCTTGAGTTTTTTTACGATGAGCCCGATGCCTTCATCGATGCTTTCGAGCATTGCTCCTAAGTGGGGGTTATAATCGCCGGCCCAATGATTTAAGGCGTCACCTTCGTGACCTGAATCTTTGCATAAATAGCACCGATCCCGAGTGCTTTTACCGGGAGGGTGTTTCTTGCGGTATTTTTCTACCAGATCGGACCTGCCATTTAGAATAGTGTGAGGAGCGTAATGGGCCAGATAGAGAAAGAAGGGCTTTGTCTTGCTTCTTTCAATAAAATCTATGGCTTCACGATTTAGCCGGTCAGTTAGGTATTCATCCTTGCCTAGCTTATTCTTTGGCAAATCGATCCAGCTGATGGGTTGAGTACGGAAAACGTATGGGAAAAAATTCGCCCCATTTCCCACACCTTTAATTTCACTGCCTGTGTTCCAGTCAAAACCATGGTCGGTTGGTCGGACGACTTTATTAGCTCCATGATATTTGTATCCCGATAGATGCCATTTGCCGATCATTCCGGTTGTGTAGCCATTTTTTTTTAGCAATTTAGGCAACGTAATGTGCTTGGTCGAAAGTCCATTATCCGAATCTGGTCTTAAGTAATCCAAAATCCCCACCCGCGCAGGATATTGGCCGGTCAAAAACGCGGCACGATAGGGGGAACATACGGGAGCTGAGGCATATGCATTAGTGAAACGAAGTCCACGTTTAGCAAGTGCATCTAGATGAGGTGTCTCGTTAAATTTGTTTCCATAACATCCCAGTTCTGCCCAGCCAAGATCATCTGCCAGTACAAAAATGATATTTGGCTGTTTGGCCCAGAGTGAATCAGAGGTTAACCAAACGAGGAAAAGAATTAGAGCACGGTTCATTTTTCAATAATTTCAAAAATGGCTTCCACTTCAACCGCTGCACCGGTGGGAAGGGCGGCAAATCCAAGAGCACTTCGAGCATGATATCCATCCCCCTCTTTGCCGTAAATCTTGTGTAAAAGGTCAGATGCGCCATTAATGACAAGATGCTGATCGGTGAAATCCGGTGCTGAATAAACGCATCCCAGAAGTTTAACCACTTTCAGTCCGTTAATGGTTCCGTGTGTATTGTACACAGAGTTTAAAATCTTTTTTGCGCAATCTTCAGCTGCCTTATAGCCCTCTTCAACGGATACGCCAGCTCCAAGTACGCCTGTGGCAGTGCTTGTGTGGCCCGAAGTGATGAGCAGATTGCCGCTCCGAATACACAGATTTAAATATCCCGACTCTTGGTTAGTAAATTCAACGCCCAGATCCTTTGCTCTTTCTTCAGGGTTCATGTGGTGGCGATTGTACGGATTGATGTAATTGGAGCGAGCCGAAATCTACTTAGCTAAATCGTAACATCTAATTTCGAGATCATTACGAAGGTAAACGCGGCGGTTGGCAAATGCGGGATGAGACCAGACAAGGGTCCTGTGGCCAACCCGGTGAGTGGGCTCAATAAGCTTGGAACGGCTTATTTCGCGATATCCCGCGGGGCTCAAGTGGGCGATGATGAGTTCACCAAAGTCATTTACGAGGAAAAATCGATTTCCTTGTTTTACTGTAAACACATTGGCCCAACTGGCTGGGCGCTCTCCCGCTGCAGGTTTAAAGGTATCCCATAACCTTTTGCCGCTATCAAGATTGGCACAAATATAATTACCACCATTTCCACACGCATATAGATGACCATTTTCCAGAAAAGCTGTGTTATGGACACCGCCGACACCGTTTCGAGTGTTTCCTCGCCATACGATCTTTGCTTCATTGCCGTTGTCGGCCACTTCTATGCAGGCTGAAATACGATTGAAGCTCATGATAAATACACGGTTGCCTTCAGCCATGGGCTGGCCAATAGCCATTCCGTAAGTGGGTTTTACGGAAACTGACCAATATACTTTTCCGGTTTGAGGGTTTAATGCCTCAAGAGCATCACCGTGCCAAATTAGCAACTGTCTTTTGTCACCAAGAAAATGGATCACAGGGGGACAGTAGCCAGGTTGCTTAGAGGACAAAGCCCTCCAAACCTCCATTCCGGTTTTTTTGTCGAATGCCACACATGTGGTGCCTTTCCCTCCGACCAGGCAGATTAGCAAATCTTCTTCGACGAGGGGATGAGCTGCAGTCCCCCATTCAGGGATATTGAGTCCATAATCTTTTTTGAAATCACGATTCCAGATCACAGAACCTGTTTTCGTGGAAAGACAGAATAGATTGCCTTCAGCTCCAAGGGCATAAACATGATCGCCATCTACAGTTGGGGTGGCGCGCGGCCCGATCGCGTAGGTGGCTACAGTGGTATAGGGGCAATTCCACTCATGAGACCAAATGATTTTTCCATTAGTCTCATCCAGGCAAACAACACGTTCTTTCCCAGGAAAAAGTTTACGTAAAAAATTAGGGTTTCGAGGAGGGGCCCCCTTGTGTAGTAGCTTGGCTTTAGTTGTATCAATCTTATCAGCAACCCGGTCCATGACAAAGACTCGGCCATTGGCTACGGCGGGGCCGGAATAGCCACTACTCAAAGGGGTCTTCCATCTTAGTTTTGGGCCGCCTTCGGGAAATGTATCAATGATACCCTCCTCCCGCCAAACCGCATCACGCTTCGGGCCTAGCCATTGGGGCCAATCGGCACAATGAATTTGAATTGATACGAATAATAGCAGAAATGAGATTCTCATGTGCTTAGAGAATCAGAACAATGGCAGAGGATTGCCGTCGCACAGCTGGAATGGTCGATCCAGCGAATCGTGTAATTCAGTGGAAGGGTCAATGCCCATTGCCTTGAATGCAGTAGCATGGATATCGGCTGGAGAACAGGCGCCTGCAGCGGGTTCAGTTCCTTTTCGATTACTGGCACCATAAACTTGCCCGCCTTGAATCCCACCGCCTGCAAAGGCCAAAGAATAGACATTTGGGTAGTGGTCGCGACCTCCGTTACCGTTCACTTTTGGGGTGCGTCCAAAATCGGTTAGAAATACCAGAAGGGTTTCTTCTAGCATTCCTCTCATGTCGAGGTCAGTAAGTAACCCCGATACCGCCTTATCAAAAACTGGCAGAAGGCGATCCTTCATTTTTGGAAAATGATTCCGATGAGTATCCCAGTTGTCTCCGCTACCTCCTGCGAGGTCACTTGCCGAAAGAAGGGTTTGCACAACAGGGACACCTGCTTCAACTAGACGTCTGGCTAGAAGAAGGGATTGTCCTCCCATGTGGTTGCCGTACATCGCACGAATCTTAGGGTGCTCTTTCTCTAGATCATAAGCTTCACGCACTGGAGATCCTAGAAGCATATCAGCTGCCATGCGAGAATAGTGATCTAGTTGATTATAGGCGGTTTCTTCAGTGCCTGCATTGTCGAGTTGGCCAAGGAGGTTGCGCCGTTGAGTAATTCGATTTTTTTCCAGATTAAGTTTTAGGTTCAGTTCATGGTCGGTGTAACGGTTTACTCCGCGCCATGGTTCACCAGCAGGAGTACGTACCAGTATGGGGTCATATTTCGATCCCATCCATCCTGCTCCTTCACCTGCCTGTTGTCCGCCATTATCAAACATGGAGTAGGGCATTCTGATCGCCCGTGGAGTGCCCTTTGCTGGATTATGAAAATAGGAAATCATTGAGGCCAGCGAAGGCCAGTTTTTACGCCCTTTGGCTTTTACGCCCCCGACTGGGTTATGCCCGGTCATATTGACGTACATACCTGATCCGTGACCGCCGTGTTTGTGATGGACGGATCTTACGACTGCTAATTTTTCGGAATGTTTGGCTAGAAGAGGGAGGTGCTCACAAAAGTGGATTCCCGGGGTAGATGTTTTAATGTGTTTAAATTCGCCTCTTATTTCAGCAGGTGCATCAGGCTTCGGGTCGAATGACTCATAATGGCTCATACCACCCCAAGTATAGATAATGATGCAGGACTTGGCTTTCCGCTTCAGCGTAGGAGTGGTAGCCTTCGCCTGAAAAAAAGTTGGCAACGAGAGGCCGGCCAATCCAACAGCAGAATGAAGGAAATCGCGCCGGTTATGGTGTAAGCTCAACATTCCCTAATAGAGACGCTCCAAAAACCAACCCAATTTAACAAGATCAGTAGAAAATCTCAAGTAAGCAGGTGGCGCTTATTTCGGGATGATAGCCAGCGCCTCCTTGGTTCCTGCTACAAAATAACCCAAGGGTTTTTCCTTATCATCTGTGATTAGCCATACTGCATCAGAATAGGTATTTTGTTTACGTTCCTGACCTTTGGCTATTTCACCATAAAGTTTTTTACTACCTCCGTAATCGATCCAATAGAGCTTGGTGTTTTTATTGCTCTTATTCTGGAAGGTAATAATGGTGAAAGAGCCGGTCTTGGATTTTGAAGGAGGTTTTTCAGGTCCCCCTTCTGGCATCCATTTCAAGTTCTCTTGCGTCGTGGTTACGGGTTTTTTAACAATAACGATTTTGCTGAGGTCTATTCCACGGACCACTTTCAGGTTGGGTAAGGATTTCTCGAGCTCTTCAACACCTGCATCGGTCACTTCAGTCTGCCACACGTAAAGTTGTTTTAGGTTTTTTAGGTCTTTTAGTTGCTCAAGAGCTTTATCAGTAATTTTGGTGCCATAGAGATTCAGATATTCGAGATTCTGGAGGCCGGCCAAATGGTTGATGCCGCTGTCATCGATTTTGGTTCGCTCAAGATGCAGGCGTTTTAATTTGGATAGTGCTTTAAGGTGAATCAACCCTGCGCTGGTAATCTGAGTGTCACGTAGGTTGAGAGCGATGACACTTTTCAGTGAGGCCACATTAGCCAGCCCATCATCAGTGAGTTCGCGTCCACGAAGATGAAACTCGACTTCCCAGCTGTTAGCTTTACCGGGCCATGGCAGGATCAGGCCTCCACTCTTTTCAATTGATTCAATGAGGGATTTTTCAGCCGACAAAACCGTTGGCACTAGAGCAATTAATAATACACTAAATAAGATTTTTTTCATCTTGCTGTTAAAATTAGTTTAGATTCGTTGGGACGGCTCCATCGCCGGTGGATTTTCCGCCATCTATAATCCATGCGAGGTTAAAGCGTGCAACAGTAGACCCTCCTTTGGGCCCACCCTCAAAATGGTGGAAAATCATTCCTTCAGTAATGGTTCCCGGGCGGCCCGAGGTAATAGAGGAATAGGCGTGGCGTCCTTCATAAACTAGTTTTTTGATGGGCCAGGTTTTCCCGCCGTCGAAGCTTGCCCAAACGGTTCCATGGTCTCGACCCTTGGGGCTATCGCAGTTGCTGTATATAAGGATATCGCGATCCTTAACAGCAAGCCGGGTTAGGCCAGCCATGCAGCCGTAGTTAGTGTTCTGTGGTCCATCAGGAAGAACCTCACAAAATTTTAAATTCTCCCAAGTGTGGCCACCATCTGTGCTTGTGGCGGTCCAACGTCTTCGCGGATTAGCTCCCTCTTCGGCCCAATGCCGGCGGGAGTTGTAATAAATGGTTCCATCGCTTAATTCAGCAATCATTGCTTCACCGGTTCCCTTGGCGGGGAAGGGATCGCTGGTCTTCCAGGTCTTGCCGTCGTCATCACTGTAAATAGCATTAGTGAAATGTTTTGGCCAAAGGGAACGGTCGTTTTTTCCGGCGTACCAGCGTGAAGGCCTGATGAGTCGCCCCTTGTGTTTGCCATGGCGTAGGGTAATGCCGTGTTCGTTCATATGCATGGAGGGGGCGTTCCCTTTTGAGTCCGGCTTTATATTGGTCGGGATTTTTTTCCAGGATTTACCGTCATCACTACTTACGTATATGTGGATGGGGGCCGGCGGATGGCGGTCTTCAACAAAGGCAATAATGTCACCATTAGTTTCATTGACTGTCAGTCCTCCGGTTTGGAATCCGGGTTTGGCAATCACAATCTCAGGGTCCCACGTTTTGCCACCATCGGTACTCCGCCGGGCTCGTACGTGACTGGTTCCCCACGTGGCAATCACCGTACCTTTCATTGATACGACGATATTACCAAATCGCTCTCCTTTGAATAGCTGCTGCAAATCATGGTGTGGTTTTCCCAAGTGGGGCTTTAATGGCCCTTCAGTTTCATCGGCCAGTAGATTTCCTGCCAAGAGGCAGCCAGCAAACAGACAAGTGATTAAGGGTTTAATCATAGGTTGAAAAGAGAATGGCAAAGGTCATGAGGAAGGCAAACGGAAAAGTTTTGAGTTATTATTCCGAATGAATCCTACCTTCGATGGATTCGCTTTTACAGGGGCCGATGGAGTTGTGTGCCGCAAGATTCCCTTCTCCAGTATTGTCGAATCGAATACCGTTTCGGGCGATCGGCTTTTTCCTTTCATCATGGATGGTATTAGAACTAATCAGGGAATGATGGGTGCTGGAAGCTGCAATTCCAACCAATCCATTAATAAACTGACTGCCGGTTATATTGATTCGTTTGCAATTGTCGAGTCGTAGAAGCGCAGGCAAATCGGGCTGTCCTTCTTCGGTTTCATCGTGAATGGAACAACCGGTAAAAGTAATGTCAGTACACTGCGTAAAACTTACGCCTGTTCCATACTTGGGTGTGTGCCGGCGGAAGGTATTGCCACTGACATTGATCAATTTTGAATTTTCGATGAGCAAATTATTTTGCTTACACGAATAAATACAGTTTCCAGCAATGGCGATACCGTAACAGCCGGTCAGGTGAACATTATTTTCCTGACTGCCAATAATATTGCCGGAGATGGCAAAGAGCCCTGGAGGTCGCGAGGTGTCAGATTTTTCTTTAATGCGTATATTTGCGCCTTCTGGAGAGTCGGTGGCTTGGATGGTATTGGAGGCGATAGTCACCTCATTTACACTGGCTCCTTCAGTAGAAGTATCAATGTAGATTTCAGCTGTAGGTTCAGGTTCGGTTTCGTGTGAGCGATGGTTGTTGTACTCAATGTCATTGCCGGTGATCTGGAGGTTGCGTACCTCTGATTCCTCGAGGCGGATGCCGCCCAATCGGTTATAGCTGATGTGGCTGGAGGCGATATTGATCTGATGAAGATTAACTCCATCCAGGTAAATTCCCACTCCAGTATTAAAATAAATATGGCAGTGAGATATGAGCACATTGCGGTTGCGCTTTATGAGGTGAATTCCATGACGGCAGCGCGTAACCATGACTCCCTCGAATACCGACTGCATGGTCTCGATCAGCTCAAAGCCATCGGCTTCTGTGTGTGCGCCTTCCACTTCGATATTGCGGATGGTCGGCATTCGCTGATGTGAGGCTACGTTACCTTTGCGGCTGCCCGGGTCACCTGTGCCGCCATGGGTGCCGATTAGCCTGAAAGCCGGCCCTTTGCCTGCCATGATGATGCGTGCAGTACCGCCAGTGCCTTCGATTCCAAGAGGCCCATGTTTAGTCAGCTTGATTTCAATAGGTTGGGTAATCCGATATGTTCCCGGCGGGAAATGCAGCATTCCATCTCCTTGAGAAGCCGCGTGAGTAATGGCTTCAGTATCGTCAGTTGTTCCGTCTCCAACGGCCCCGAATCGGGTTACATTGCTCATGGCAAAAAACTGATGGGCGGAACTAATACTGTCAACGCCATGAATAGCTTATTGGGTTTGATTCCCATCACCAGCCGCAATTTCAGATTTGCAATTGGATCTCATCGTGACTGATAGTTTAAGTGAGATGATTGGATGAGAGCAGGGGGTTTAAGGGTAAGGGCGACGCTGTTTCGGCTGCAATGCTTTGGTCGGCTTGTTCGCGTTGTATTGAATCGCACCGATATCCCAGTTGCCGGTCTTAGGCAATGGACGACCGTCGAAGTCCGATTTATAGAACTCGCTTAGGTTTATTGCTTTACCGCGTAATGGGCTATCTGCTTTGAGGTGATAATCTTGTTTATCAAGATCGACAAGGCCCGGATCGCCGCTTCCTGCCTGATTGCTGTCACCCTTATATTTAGTGCTGGGGGATTTATACTTTGAGTACCAGTTAGCTGTCTTCAGGGCGCCACCAGATCGATTGCCGGTATAAGGAGAGGACGAATAGATGAACAGATTGTTTCTGAAATGAGCTCCAGAAGGTTTACCAACCGGCCTCCCACCCCGAACATCAATACGGGCGCAGGCATTTTGGGACCTCCCGAATCCATTGTATCTGGCTATCGTATTGTTATCAAAATAGATGCCAGTGCATGGTGCCAACATGAACAGCCATGATTGTCCATCGTAGCACACATTGAAGGACACTCTCCAGTTATGGATTTCCTGTCGATATCGTGGCCAATCGTAATCCCAGCTGGATTCAATGAATCCGGCATTTCCTTCTGAATAGTTATGGTGAATGTAGATATTTTTCTTATGATATCTGCCACAATCTATTTCGATAGCGCCGCCGTCTGAACCCCATGGGCTGTCTTTGGTCCCAAAGTTCTTAATAGTGTTGTATGAAACTTCCTGGTTTCCGATATTTAAGTGTATCCCCATCGGTCCCCAGCTACTTTTTGACGTTCGCCATAGTGCATAACTCGGTCCATCCAGATAATTCTTTGTTATCAAGGTATGCTCGCCAGCTGACATGATGCCCTGACCGGTCTTGATGAATTCATTGTTTCGGATAATACAGTGGTTCGCACCGTGTTCGATACGGAGCGCGGCCAGTCTCGTCATGATGATCATCCCCGATACGTATTGCCCCGGGGTATCGTGAAAATGCAGGTTTTCTACAATGATGTGGTCGCCGCCAAGGGTAATCGCGTTACCGCTGGCATCACGAGTAGTGGGATTGGTAAACTTGGGCAGCTCGCCCTTCCCATAGGAAGTCAGCCGGATCGGTTTGGCCGCTGTGCCAGATTCACTGATCCGAATATTACCTGAGAAGGCGGATCCTTTCTTGAAATGGACTACATCTCCTGCCTTCAGTGATACTGACTCCGCTTTCTTATGCGACTTCCAAGGCTTGCGTATCGAAAGACCGTCATTGTTATCTGATCCATTGACCGAATCGACGTAATAATCAGCGCTGCTGCAATGTGTAATCAGGACGAAAAGAAACAAGGGAATGACAGATATAATTGGCTTCATATTTTTTCTTCTTTGTTCCGGGGGGCCTTGCGAAGGCTGGTCACGTGCTCATAGTCTATCTTTTAGTTCTTCTCAGGATATTCGTTCAGAGCCGCCAATTTATCCACGGCCGTATTCAGCAATCGGTTCTTGTGTCTAAAGCTTTTTGTGTCTCAGGAAAAATTCCACTATCAATTCGTCCATCACTGGTATGATCTGTTTCGGAATAGCATGACCTACGCCATGGAGCATGCAGTAGACAACCTCAAGCCCTTCGTCGTTGACGTAGGTCTTGATGGTCATGTCCATGATCTTCGTGTTGATTGATGGTTTGGGATTGCACTTGAGAAAATTACGCCAGATCTCAATGCGTTGTTCAGCCGAGTACATTGTTAGCCTCTTGTTACTGCCGTTGAAGCTTTTGTCTTGGTTGCCTATTACTTGCATGACGGAAAGAGGCGATATATTTGAATCAGGCTCATGACTTCCTTTGATCATTCCGCATTTGGTCGGACCAATGGCGGCAAAGAGTTGGGTCTCTTTCGCTAAGCGATAGCAAAAGAGCCCGCCACTGGAGCCTCCTGTCGCATAGATGCGTTTCAAATCGGCACGCTTAGTCTTGTTGAGGTAGTCAACCAGATACTGAACAAAACCTATATCGTCGACGTCGACATTCGAGCCCTTGTGATGATCCCAGGAAGACGCATGTGAACCAACGCGCTTGGGTGTTCCTTGGATGCTGATGCCAATAATGTTGTATTTCGTGACATAGGGAGAGAGGCGGCGATTGTAGGCTTCCTTGGGGCCGCCGTCTCCATGGAATCCGAAGACGACCGGATATCGCTTTCCCTTTTTTATTTCGGCCGGAAATTCGATAAAGAGCTCCCTGACGACACCCTTAAAGTTGATTTTCAGAAGGTTGTTTCCAGACTTCAGTTTGAGGTCATCGCCGCTTTGCAGGACGGGGGTTGAGCTGACATCCTGAGCCTGAAGATCGGTGACCAAAACCCCCATCACAATCAACAAAGCTCTGACAATATGAATTAGTACTTTCATTGTCTGAGATAATGCTACCCCACCATAATGATCCAGAGAAGTTTAGAAGAGAATCTCCATCTCAATCCCACCGTTCTCACCAATTCCCCGAAGAAACACTGAGATTGGTTGAAACGAAGAATCCCACACCCCCACATTACTGAGACATAGGGAGAACATTGGGAGAATTGGGTCTCTCAGGGTTTTCTGAGTGATCAGTGTGATAGCTGTATTTTCCCTGAAAACGGGGGATTCGATGTTCGTTGGGTTCGATTCCCATAACACAACCCACTCTTTTCCACACTATCCCAATTGGAGTCTGTGGGTTTGGGGGATTTCTCGGATTGGGTTCAGAGGTGTCTCAGAGAATTAGTCGTGGAGACAACTGCGTAATCTGTGTCGAGATATGTGAGATCTACTTGGAGACTTGGGAGTTATTTGATCTTTTTGTAAGTTCCTTGGTTTTTATAGTCTCTCCGTTTTCCATCTGGTGTTATAGCTGAAATCCTAGTAAGGCTTTTATCTTTATTGATTTTAAATACGAATGTCCATCCAGGTTTGTTGGTGGAATTAAAAACATGTATTTCTCCTTTTACTACTGACCATTTAGATTCGTTGGTTTTCGTGCTATTCGAATAATTTACTTTAACACCATTATCTAGTAAGATAAATTTGTAACCCGCTTCTTTTAACTTGCCTTCATATTCCCCAACCACCTTCTGCTTGGGAGTGTTGTTGCCCTCGTTTGTGTTGGCAGATTGATTCATCGTACATCCCACCACCACCAAACCTATCAAAATTGGAATTAGTTTTTTCATTGCTGAGAGAATCCTACCCCACAATCCTGACTCAGAGAAGTTCAGAGGATCTCCATTTCAAACCCACTGTTCTCCCTAATTCCTCCTAGAATCACCGAGATTCACTAAATCGAAGAATTCCACACACCAACATCACTCTAGACATAGGGAGAACATTGGGAGAATTGGGTCTCTCAGGGTTTTCTG
>CAJWKQ010000009.1 GCA_913041895.1 uncultured Verrucomicrobiales bacterium | reverse complement strand
CGGGTATTGCCGCCTTGTTTGCATTGGGCTGCGCTGCCGCCAAGTATCGGGAGGCTGCTGATAAGGAGGTATATCAAATTTTGTCCGAACGTCATGAACATGTCTTCGGCCAGCCTCACAATTATTCCATAGATACTGAATATTCAAAACGCAAACCAACAGATGTGAATGGCAGTGAGCTGATCCTCGACCGTGCTCGGGGAAGCAAGGTGCGGCTAATCACGCTTCCTGAGGCGTTGGAAATAGCAGTCAAATCGAATCGGTCTTATCAGGATAATCGTGAGGAACTGTACAAGAAAGCTTTGAGCCTAACAGAAACCCGCCACAATTTTTCTTTCCAATTTACCAGCGCAAGTGCCGATATAGGGATAAAGCGAAATTCGGATGGAACCCAGGATCCGGCTACATCTTCAGCCAATATTGGGTTAACCAAAAAAATCTGGAAAACCGGAGGCCAAATCACAGCTTCATTAGCTAATGATCTAGTGCTTTACATTAACGGTAAACCTAAAGTGCCTGATTTGACCTTAAAACTTACCCAGCCATTGTTGCGCGGTGCAGGGGCAGATGTTGCTGCAGAGGTTCTTAAGCTGGCCGAGCGTCAAGTGGTATATCAAGTGCGCGACTTTAGCCATTACCAGAAGACTTTTGCCCTTAATGTGGTCAATGATTACCTCGATCTTTTACAGCAAGCAGACAGTATGCGTATTTCCTATAATAGTTATACGAACTCAATATTTTTCCGTACTGAAATAGAGGCCCGTGCGGATGCTGGATTGTTAGCGGAGTTTGACGTCAAACAGGCTAAGAAAGATGAATACGACGCTAAATTGAGCTACATTGGATCCACCAATTCTTTCCAAAATTCACTGGATAATTTCAAACAAGAACTTTCGCTGCCACAAGGAACATCGATCCAGCTTGATTTTAAGGTTTTGGAGGAAATAAATAAGCTAGGGCTGCCTCAGGTTCCTATTGACGATTTAACCGGATATAGCATGGCTATCACTAACCGGCTTGATTATCTAAATCATATTGATCGGTTTGAGGATGCCAAGCGCTCGGTCAAGGTTGCTCGAAACAGTTTACTACCCGGTTTAAATTTCGAAGCTGAGGCCAAACTAAAGGATCAACTTTATGATTCTTTTGATCCAAACGAATACGACTCTACTATAAAACTGAAGCTTGATCTTCCAATATCCAAAGTTAGTGAGCGCAATGCATATCGCAAAAGTATCATCACTTTTGAGAAGCAATTGCGTGCTCTAGCAACTCAGCTCGACACTTTAAGGAAGGGTGTCCGAGCAGATGTCCGCAATCTTGCTCGTCAAAGGGCTTATTATTACACCCAACTCGCGAAACAGAAAAACGCTGAGGAGAACTTGCTGGCTACCAGAGAACGTTTACGGCTGGGGTTTCCGGGAGTACGTACTCAAGATATTATTAGAGCTCGAAATAGCCTTACTTCTGCCCAGCAGGCGGTTTCTCGGGCGATTGTGGACTATCATAAAACCCGCTTGAAGCTTCGCAAAGACGTGGGTATTTTAGACACGACACAGGAAGAATTTTGGCTCAAGACCGATGCAACTTCAGGTGGACAACCTGACCCAGCCCCAGATCAACAGGACCAAGAGGTAATACCGCCAAATCAAATTTTAGGAGATTAATATGAGAAAAAGAAACAGATCCAAAAAGGCTAATTCTGCGGCATCAGTTACTAATCAAAGAGGCAGAGGAGGCTTCGCGATTGCGAAACTGCTCGGCGTTTTGATTCTGTTCGGCGTTGTGGGTGGCGGGGTCTGGGGTGCTAAATATTATCTCAACAAAGAGAAGGAAAAGGTTCGCAAGGAAGTTTATCATGTTGCCAAAAAATCTGATTTTTTAGTTACAGTTCCGTTGACCGGCCAGTTGAAATCTACTGATGTAGAAGAGCTCAAGTGTGAATTGGAAGGTTCGACTACCATTGAAACGATTGTGGAAGAAGGGACTAAGGTAAAAGGCCCCGTCACCTATACTGTTAAATTGGAGGACTCAATAGAGTCTATATCAAAATATCATGATAAGGATTTACTTTGCATCAAGCAGCTGAATAAGGACCTTAAGCTGGACTGGGAAAAATTGGAGGCAGGTACGGAGATTCAAATCCCTGGCGACTTACTTGTTGAGCTGGACCCTTTAACTTTGAAAGAACGCATTAATTCCCAGGAGATTGCGGTACAGCGTGCAGAAAACAATTTGATGCGTGCTAAGGGCAATAAGGAGACGCTCGTGCTTGCTTCGGAACTCGCTCTCAAGGTGGCTCAAAATAATTATACAAATGCTTTAATGGATCTGGATAAGTTAAAGAATAACACTATTGAGACATATATAACGAATACAGGAATTTCCATTAAGAATTTAGAGACTGACGTAGAGCTGGCGGAGAAAAATCTGACCGCCTATAACAGACTAAAGGAATTGGGGTTTGTATCTGATTTAGAGGTGCTCAAGGAGAAATCCAGAAGAGATAAGGCCTTACATCAGATCAAGGTATTAAGAGACGATTTGGAGACCTATAAAAAGTATGATCAAAAATCCATGCTGAGCGCGAAAGAGCTGACGGTAGATGAATGCGCGGTGCAGATAAAGAAACAGGAAGTTATGAATAAGGCCAACTCTGCAGATGCAGACTCCGACGTTTTGACTGCTGAGAAGACCTTGGAGCTAGAGCGGGAAAAATTGGAGGATCTTTTCGAGCAGATGGCAAATACTAAAATCTACGCGCCTCAGGATGGAACCGTTTTGTATTGGACTCACCGTTATGATCGAGGGGAGCCGATTATGGATGGAGCGAAAGTCTACAAGGGCAGAAATTTAATTAAGCTACCCAAGAGTAAATCACTCAAGGTTGATATTAGTGTGCCTCAACTTAAACGTCCTCAGTTGAAAGTTGGGCAGAAGGCCTATGTTGAAGTTGAAGATATAAAGCTTCCGGGAACTTTATCTATGATTAGCACAACGGTGGATTCCAATCGCCGAGGGCACACTGATAAATCCTATTTTAAAGCCGAGGTTGCTATTGATAGCAGTAGTTTCCCTGACTCAGTTTCTGAAGGGATGAAGGTTAAAGTGGAAGTTGTGGTCATGAATCTTGTTGAGGAAGAGCGTTTGATTAAGTTGCCAAACCAGTGTGTGACCACTCGTATGATTAGTGAAGATACTCCAGAAACCGGATGCTGGGTGCTTAATGAAAAGACTGAAAAACATGAGTGGCGACCTGTGACTATAGAATATAGTGATGAAACTCATATTGCCATACGCGATTGGGCTTCCATCTTGGATATTACCGATAAGCAAAAGGATAAATGGTGGCAGCAGCGCAATAAGGCAAAAAAAGCCCTAGATCAGTTGGCTGAAGAATTAGCGTCAGAAAAAGAAGCTCTGATGGTAAAGGCCCGTGAGGAAGTAAAGGATTTCTCAAGAGTGGAGCGGCAGGAAGCAATAAAAAATGCCAAGAAAAAAACCGATAAGGATATACGAAAAAAACAGGAGGATGGCGCAGCAGAAATTATTGATGCGTTTCGCAAATCGGTCGAGGGATTCCTGTCGGAAAAGCAACTGGTGAAGTTTGATGAGGCCCCTAGTCAGCTCAAAAAAGAGGGAAACAAAACAGAGGGAATTATGGTCTATTTCGATGGACTAAGGGAAGGGGAACGTGTCCATCTTTCACCTCTGACTGAGGCGGACAATCTAAACCTCGATGAAGCTATTATGGGTAAGGGTTACATTGATCTGGAGACTCAAGCTCCTAAGAAAGCGGACCTCAATGATCCTGTCAGTTTACTTGGGATTACAGAGGATCAAAAGCAGGATTGGGCAACTGCACAAGCTAAGGCGAAAAGTGCAAGGGCCAAGTTAATGGCGGGCCTAATGTCCAAAGAAATTACGAGGGAACAACTCCCAAGTGCTAGGGAAAAATTTCGAAATGACTTTCGAGAAGAAGTGCAGAAGTTCCTTAACGAGGAACAAATGCAGAAGTTCGATCAGCAAATGAAGAAGGATTATAAAGTTCTCTTTCCGAAGCAGTAAGCAAACGTTGTATTTTTTAGCATGGCTGACCGGAACATCATTGAGATTCGGAATCTTACCAAGATTTATGATCTGGGGGCCATTCAAGTGCCGGCACTGAAGGGCCTCAATTTCGAAATTGAGGAAGGATCCTACACTGCCATCATGGGGCCTTCAGGTTCAGGAAAATCGACTCTACTAAATATTCTCGGATGCTTGGATCGGCCTACCGCCGGTGCTTATATTTTGGGTAATGATGATGTGGCCCATATGAGTGACAAGGAACTTTCAGGTGTGAGGGGCGCACGCATTGGGTTCATTTTTCAATCCTATAATCTTATTCAGCAGTTAAACGTGATTGAGAATATTCACGTTCCTCTTTTTTATCAGGGTAAGGACATTAGTGACTACTATGACCACTGCGAAAAGTTGGCTCAAAAAGTTGGTTTGGGTGATCGATTGGATCATCGGCCCATGGAACTTTCTGGAGGACAGCAGCAGAGAGTGGCGGTGGCGCGGTCGTTGGTAAATGAGCCTTTGATGCTTTTGGCTGATGAACCCACTGGCAACCTCGACTCCACTACAGAGCAGGAGATTCTGGATATACTCGATGAACTTCACGCAGAAGGTCGTACGTTGTTGGTAGTAACACATGATGACGCGGTTGCTGAGCGGGCAAGTCGCGTCATTCACCTCAAGGATGGGCAAGTGGATAAGGATATCCGAAAACAAGATTCAGATCGGAAATCCGAGAACCAGTTTCAGGAAGCCTAAATCATGCCCGGTTTTTCTATCCTCCGCCTGATTCAGGTTGGGTTCAGGAGTCTTCGTCTCCATAAGTTGCGAAGTGCCCTTACAATGTTGGGAATGATTATTGGTGTCTGGGCAGTTATTCTATTGGTCGCCATTGGGGAAGGGGCAAGTCGAGAAGCACAGGAGGCGATCAAGGCACTGGGCGCTCAAAATGTCATCATCCGAAGCATCAAGCCGATATCGGATAAAGTCCAATTGCAGGGCGAAATGCAGTGGGAGTCTATTTACGGACTTAAGAACTCTGATGCTGTGCGGATTGAAAAAACGGTTCCCGGAGTAAAACGAGTTCTTCCAATCTTAAGGCACAGAAAAAATGTTACACATGAGCAACGAGACAAGGATTGTCAGTTGATCGGAACATTCCCTCATTATCCTCAGTTTACCCAATCACGTCTTGTAGCAGGGCAGTTTCTGAATGAAATGGAGGAGGCAAGGAAAGAAAATGCGTGTGTGCTAACGATGAGTTTGGCTGGTTTTCTTTTTCCCGGGAAAAATCCTTTGGGGCAGGAAGTAATTGTTCGTGGTCGTGAATCTCACCAAATATTTCGAGTAAAGGGTATTTTAGAGGAACGTGCTGATTCAGAGAAGTTGCCTCAGCAGGCTGATGCAACTGGTCACACGATTTTGGCCAACGTTTATATTCCATTATCCACTTTCAAAGCTTTGTATGGCATCAAGGATATTGATTTAAGTGTGGGGAGTATATCGGTCAACACGGTTGAATTGAGCGAAATCCGGGTTGAATTTGGTTCGGTGGATGAGGTGGTTCCAGCTTTGCCATTGATTCGAGAGGCATTGGATAAAGTTCGTAAGGATAAGGTCGATTATGAAATCCAAGTGCCCATTAATGAACTTAATGCTCTGAAGGCCCAAAAAGCGCGAGACACTTGGCTATTAATGTTGATTGCCTGCATATCGTTACTCGTAGGAGGTATTGGGATCATGAACATCATGCTTGCCACGGTGACTGAGCGTACCCAGGAAATCGGAGTGCGTCGGGCTTTGGGAGCTACCCAGATTGATATCTCAGTCCAGTTTTTGGTTGAAACGCTCATACTCTGCTTGATTGGTGGCACCATCGGAGTGCTGGGAGGTTGTGGGAATGCAGCCTTCTTCCATTACATTCTTCATCATACCACGATCGTCACCGAGTGGTCTGTAATCGCGGCTTTTGGGTTGTCAGTCGGAGTCGGTTTGACTTTCGGTCTTTATCCTGCATGGAGTGCGGCACGCTTGGACCCGATTGAGGCTTTACGACACGCCTGAAATGTATGCATTAGCTCTCATCCGAACTTTTCAAGCTGGTTTAAAGAGTCTGCGACTACACAAGCTGCGTAGTGGTCTCACGATGTTGGGTATGATTATTGGGGTGGGGGCAGTTATTGCGTTGGTGGCTATCGGGGAAGGGGCCAGTCACGATGCTCAAGAAGAGATTCGTGCTCTTGGGGCCAAGAATGTGATCATTCGCAGTATCAAGCCGCCTTCTATGCGTGAACAGATGCATGGAGATTGGGAAAGTTTTTTTCGCCGTTGGATGGCATTCTACGGACTAAAACGAACTGACGCGACACGTATCAAGGACACAGTGCCAGGGGTTAGCCGTGTGCTTCCAATGCTGACCAAGCGGATGAATGCGGTGCATGACCGGCGGGAAGTGGGTTGTCAACTGATTGGAACATTCCCCTACTATCCAGAGTTTACACAGGCCGAAATGGTGGCCGGACACTTTCTTAATACTGCGGAAGAAAACACCAAGGCTTCAGCCTGCGTGATATCTTTATCCTTAGCAGAGCGTTTGTTCGCCGGACATAATCCATTGGCAGAAGAAATTGTGGTACGTGGTTATGAATCCGAGCAGGTGTTTCAAGTGAAGGGTATCTTACGGGAAAGGGCGGACATTGAGAAACTACCTCAATTGCCCGGTTCTATGGGCCAAACGATTGCGGCAAATGTATATATTCCTTTGTCCACCTTTAAGTCGTTATACGGAGAAAGAAATGTGGACCGTAGTGTGGGTAATCTCGTACTTGAAGCAGTAGAATTGTCGGAGATACGAGTCGAATTTGATACGGTTGAAGATGTACTGCCGGCTCTACCATTAATTGATGAGGCATTAAAGGCAGGCAGAGACGAACGTGATTTTGAAATCGTAGTACCCATACAGGAAATGGTAGCGCTTCGAAACCAAAAGGCACGTGACACTAGAATGCTTTTGTATATTGCATGTATCTCACTATTGGTTGGAGGAATCGGTATCATGAATATTATGCTGGCGACTGTTACCGAGCGTACTCAGGAAATCGGGGTGCGTCGTGCCTTGGGGGCTACACGCTTAAATATTACCGTACAATTTCTCGTAGAGACCTTATTGCTTTGTCTTGTTGGTGGGGCAATCGGAGTTTCTGGAGGGTGGGCTTTTGCAGAGTTTCGCGAATTTTTAACGGGTGATTCAACCATCGTAAAAGCATGGTCGGTGATAATGGCTTTCGGGTTGTCGGTTTTGATCGGATTAGTTTTTGGCCTGTATCCGGCACGCAGGGCAGCCCATTTGGATCCCATTGAAGCGCTGAGGCACGCTTAATTTTATTGATGATATAAATCATCTTTGCGTCTAAGCTGTGATATTCATTCTATGAAACCACTTAATGCTATTTTGATTTTTGTCCTTGTGGGTTTCGCAGCTTGTGAGTCAGACAAATACCGGCGAGCTGCTGATAAGGAGGTGTTCGAGATTTTGAATCAACGTAGTAAGCAGGTGCTGGGATCCAACGCCAGCACCAATTTGGTGAGTTCGCGGACTGGTAATAATCCAGGATCAGTTACCCCATCTGAGATTATAAAGGAACGTTTTGCAGATAGTGGGCGAACAATTAATCTACCTCAGGCACTGGAGATGGCTGAGAAGAATAACCGTGCTTACCAATTACAACGTGAAACATTATATCTTTCTGCTTTATCGCTGACCGGAGTTCGCCATCAATTTTCATGGATTACAACCAGCTCGGTTGACGCGGGTATCGACCGAGGAACCGATGGAGGACTAAGTGGAGACTCACAGATCAGCCTGAGTGCTCAAAAGATGTTTGAGACAGGCACTGCAATCACGGCAACTGTTGCCAACGATTTGGTCCTTTATTTCAACGGAAAACCAAAAGTACCCGATTTTGCTCTGAAATTAACGCAGCCATTATTAAGAGGAGCAGGAGCCGAGATGGCTTCAGAAATTTTAACACAGGCAGAACGCGACGTAGTATATGCAGTTCGTGAATACAGTTATTATCAGAAGACCTTTGCGATTGAGACGATTACTGAATATTTCCGGGTGCTGCAATCAAAGGACGCGGTTCGCAATAGCTATAGTAACTATCTAAATCTGCAAAAGGCCCGTGATCGTGCTGAAGCCATGGCTGAAGCGGAGCGCCTTCCGAAGTATCAAGTGGATCAGGCACGCCAAACTGAGTTGAGCGCTAGGGTGAAGTATTTGAGTGCGGTCGAATCCTATCGGGAGGGTTTGGATGAATTAAAACAACGATTGAGTTTGCCACTGGGAGAGGCTTTAAGCTTGGATGACACAGCTCTAACCGATCTCGTAAAGGCGGGGTTAACTCCTTTAACAATAAATGCACGCAGTGGGTATTTGGTTGCCATTACCAATAGGCTGGATGTTCTTAATGAGGTAGATAAGTTTGAAGATGCTCAGCGTAAGGTGCGTGTGGCTGCTAATAATCTTAAGCCCGGATTGGATCTTGTGATAGATGCTTCACTTACAAAACAATTTTACGGTTCCTTTTCACCCGAAGAATTTGCTAGCACATCCGGTTTAAAGCTTAAACTTCCATTAAATCAACTGAGTGAGCGTAACGCTTATAGGACCAGTTTGATTAATTTCGAAAAACAGATGAGGGCATTAGCCAATGAATTAGATGGTCTTAGAGAGAATATTCGCGAAGGAGTTCGTGCCTTGGAGCGACAGAAGGAAAACTACTTTATTCAATCTGCGGCATTGGAGCTGGCGAAACAACAGGTGGAAGTGATGCCTTTGCTGCTGCAGAATGGGGCCGCAGATATTCGAGATCAGCTTGAGGCACAAGCTGATTTGGTTGAAGCGCAGAACGATGTTACAAGTGCTATTGTGAACTATCATGTGGCACGCTGGAATTTGTTGAAGAATTTGGGCGTAATGAGCGTCGAAGGCGAACAGTTTTGGTTGAAAAAGCAGGAGGTTTCGGGCGAGAATCCAACTCAGGGGGGCGAGGAGCCCGAAGGTCTCCCGCAGGTGGTCACACCTAGTCAGGTGTTTGGTGAACCGAAGACAGATGATTAATTAGATGGCTAAAGCAAAGGCATTTATCAGGAGGCATCCGGCATGGACCACTTTTTTAATAGTGGTTTTGTCAGGCGTTTTCATGGGAGCCAAATGGCTGCACCCTAGTAAGGAAGAGAGCCGATTAATGCAATTTGCTCCAGCTGTCAGAGGTGATCTGCGCATTACAGTAGCTGAAGGAGGCACATTAGATTCTACCAGTAAGATTACGTTTAGATGTGAACTGGATAGCGGCGGAACAATCGTATCTCTGGTGGATGAAGGGACTTATGTAAAAGGTCCAGTTCAGCATTATGTTGAGAAAGGGGACACACTGGAGGTAATTGCCAAGACACATGGACTACGTGCCGTGGTTCCCACTTCTGGGATTTCGGCCAACCTGACTGAACACAATTCTTTTATTGAATCTATTAGGCGCGAAAATCCTGATGCGGACTGGGAAAATTTGACAGTTGGCCAGACGATTCAAATCCCCGGTGATTTGCTGATAAAATTTGAAGACGGAATTTTGCGGGAAAAAATGTTGGCGCAGCAAAAAGGGGTTATTGATGCCCAGCAACAGTTGGGAAATGCAATGAAGGATAGAGAACTCAGGAAACTTGAAACCGCCTCAGCCAACAAACAAGCGGCCTTGGATACAGAATTTGCCAAACAGGATGTGGACAGATTTATTGAAGGAGATGCTCCTCTTAGGCTTTTGGCTTTAGAAGGAGATATAGATTTGGCTCAGGAGGAAATTAAACGTGCTCAGGAAAGATTGGCCAATACGAAGAAATTACTTGAGAAAGGATATGCTACTTCGTTGCAGGTGCAGGCCGATGAGTTGACCATAAAGAAGCAGCAGAACCTCATCACCAAATACAAAACCCAGAAGGAACTGTACCTAAAGTTTGAACAGCCACAAACGCGTAAGCGGTTGGTGTCAAAATATGAACAGACACAAATTGAAGAAAAGAGGACTCAAGAAAAATCCCGCACTCTTGTCGAATCAATGGAATCTTTGGTTAAACGAAGAGAGGAAGGGTTAAAATCACAGAAGGAACGCTTGGCATTATATCAAGACCAGCTAACCAAAACTGAAATCAGGGCTTCACAGGATGGATTGGTGATATATCCACGTAGTTCTGATCGTTCCAATGATTCCTATATCAAGGATGGGGTTTTAGTAAAGAAGGGAAACCGCGTGCTCGAATTGCCGGATGTTAGTGAGCTCATGGCCGTTGTTCAGGTGCATGAATCTTATGTAAGGCAGTTGCGTACTGACCAACCTGCTGTGGTTCGAATTGATTCCCTTCCGGATAAGACTTTTACAGGAATAGTTAAGTATGTCGCCCCCACACCAGATGCGTTTCGAAATTATTATGAAAATATTTCGGTATACAATACGCATGTGTGGATCGATGATATTGATAACCAACTCCCTGAGGATTTGAAGCCTGGGGTTTCGGCGAAAGCAGAAATTATTGTGGCCGATCTGAAGGGCGTTCTGATGGTTCCGGTGCAGTCAGTTACTACTTATCAGGGTAAAAAAGTTGTGCAGGTGAAACAAGGAGAGTTAATCAAAATGGTTCCTGTCAAAACCGGCCAGTTCAATAATCGGTTTATCGAGATTAAGGAAGGGCTCAAAGAAGGAGACCGAGTTTCACTGTCACCTGATATTGACAATAATGCTCAGCCCAAGAAAGGTCCGAGGACCGATAATAATGTGCTTAAGTCAGTCGGCTCCTGAAAAGGAGCCTTAAATGTTTTCGCCCTGTTTCAGTAGGGCTTGAGATTTTTCATGGGCATTTCATTCATACGCATAATTCAAACCGGCATCAAAAGTTTGATGTTACACAGGATGCGGTCTGCTCTAACGATGCTAGGTATAATTTTCGGTGTATGTTCGGTGATTGCCATGCTCGCCATAGGGGAAGGAGCCAGTTTTGAAGCTCAAGAGGTGATACGCAAACTAGGTAGCCGCAATATTATCATTCGCAGTGTTCAACCTGGGCAAGGTCAGGGATCTGCTGAAGGCAGGCGCACCTGGACAGCAAACTACGGCTTGAAGACCAATGACGTAACGCATCTTGTTGAAACCGTGCCGACGATCGTGGCTACACTTGCCAAAAAAAGATACCGCATGAAAGCACGGAACGGTAGAGCCGAGGTGCCAGTATGTACTGTGTGGGGCACAGAGCCTCACCATCTAAAGATGAGTCAGGCAGAAATGAAACAGGGGCGATTCTTGACTGTATCAGATGGGAAATACAGCGATAACGTTTGCGTGCTGACTGATTCGGTGGCAAGGGCTTTGTTCCCGGCAGAAAATCCGATCGGCGGAACAATAGAATTAAATAATCGAGATGTTTTTGAGGTGGTTGGTGTCTTGCAGGAAACAGGAACAGTAAGTGCTCGTGCTCCCGGTGGGGATGTAGCTGGAGAGGCGCTAGATGCTAACATTTATATTCCGTTACAGTCAGCACATTCTCGTTTGGGCATAAAGTTTTTGGAAAGGAGTGCAGGCGGATACAACCGAGAACGTGTTGAGCTGCATGAGTTGGTCGTGGAGATTGACGACATTGAAAATGTAGAGATTTCAAAAGCGTCCATTGCTGCAGCTTTACAAGCCTCGCACAAAAAAAAGGACTACGAGATCATCGTTCCATTGGAGCTTTTACGTCAGGCTGAGCAGACCAAAAGAATATTTAATATCGTGTTAGGCTCAATCGCCGGTATTAGTTTGATTGTAGGAGGTATTGGTATCATGAATATTATGCTGGCAACAGTTACTGAACGAACTCGCGAGATTGGAATTCGCCGGGCATTGGGAGCGCGTAAACAACAGATCGTAATTCAATTTCTCATTGAAACAGTTGTCCTCTCAATAGGCGGGGGAATTGTGGGAGTGAGTTTGGGCGTTTTACTTCCCTTTGCTGTAGAACATTTCGCTGAGATGAAAACGATCGTTACCTTTCAGTCAGTATTATTGGCTTTTTTAATCTCTGCACTAGTTGGGGTAGTGTTTGGAGTATACCCCGCTCGGAGGGCGGCAGATTTGGATCCCATTGAGGCTTTGCGTCATACTTAATTGCCGTTGACCGGCTTAGTTGGTTCCCGTAGCTTCTTGTCTTCACCCATTAATAACTATGAGATTTGGTATTAACACCTTTCTATTCACTTCACCCTTCACCACCAAAAGCACGAGTCTTTTCCCCAAATTCAAGAAATGGGGATTTCAGACCATCGAAATCCCAATTGAGGCACCTGAACATATTGACTCAGTTAAAGTTAAGAAAGCTTTGGACCGCAATGGTTTGGTTTGCGGTTCGGTTTGTGCCTGCATGGGCCCTGGTCGTGATTTTCGTGGTAGTGCAAAGGATCAGAGGGAAGCTATGAAATACTGCAAAGCGCTTATTGACCACATGGTGAATTTGGGTTGCCCGTCATTAATTGGTCCGGTTTATAGTGTAGTAGGTAAGGCAGATGCCGTAGAGCCTAAAGAGCAAAAGAGGGAATTTGCCCTTGTCGTAAAAAATCTAAAAGTGCTTGCCGCTTACGCTGAGAAGAAGGGAGTCCAAATTTGCGTCGAACCTCTCAATCGATTTGAAACAGATTTTCTCAATACCTGTGAAAAGGGCCTGCGCCTCATAAAGGCCGTTGGTAGTCCAGCATTAAAGCTGCATCTGGATACCTTCCACATGAATATTGAGGAAAAGAATCAGGCAGCTGCGATTCGCAAGGCTGGTAAACACCTTGGCCATTTTCATGCGTGTGGTAGTGATCGTGGCACCCCCGGAAACGATCACATTGATTGGGTTCCGATTGTTAAGGCGCTCAAAGGTATCCGCTATAAGGGTGACATCGTGATCGAGAGTTTTACGACTGATGTAAAGGTGATTGCACGTGCAGCAGCAATTTGGAGACGGATGGAGCCTACGCGTGAAGAAATTGCCGTGAAGGGGCTGAAATTTTTGAAGAAAGCATTTAAGTAAACCATCCAACTAAGTATTCATGAAAAAAGTAATTATTCTATTATTTACCCTAGCAATCCTTTTGCCAGCAGAGCAAAAAGGTTTTAAATCCATCTTTGATGGGAAAACTTTGAAAGGCTGGAGCGGAGATCCAAAATTCTGGAGTGTTAAGGATGGTGCCATCACTGGCCAAACTACCAAGGCAAACCCGACCAAAGGCAACACCTTTATCATATGGGAAGAGGGGAAATTAAAAGATTTTATCCTGGAAGTGGATTTCAAAATAGTAGGCGGCAATAGCGGCATTCAGTATCGTAGTTTCAAAAAAACAGGTAACAATGATGGCTGGCGTATTGGTGGGTATCAGGCGGATTTTGCAGCGGGAGCTGGAGGGGATCGTTACTCAGGCATTTGTTATGGGGAAGCATTCCGTGGTATTCTTTCTCTCAGGGGCGACAGGACCACACTGACTAAAGAGGGAGGCAAGTTAAAAAAGAATATAGAGAAAATTGGTGATGCCGCTGCTTTAGGCAAGCTAGTCAAAAAAGAAGATTGGAACACGTTTCGTATTGAAGCGAAAGGTTTTGAACTGACCCATTACATTAACGGTAAAAAAATGACGGTACTTATTGATAATGACGAGAAAACACGCCGAGCTGATGGACTACTAGCATTCCAATTACACGCCGGTCCTCCGATGGTTGTTCAGTTTAAAAACATTCGTATAAAGCATTTAAATTAGTTGCAATTTGGGCCGAATAACGACGCGCCCTTATTGTTTGATATGAAAAGTATCTTCCAGATTTTTTGCCTATCGTTGATAGGCGTGTTTGCTGCTGAATCAGCTGACAAAAAAATTATTTTGATTGCGGGTCGACCCAGTCACGGCCCTGGCGATCATGAATTCCGCGCTGGCTCCCTCTTACTCGAGAAATGTTTGGATAAATTACCGGGTATAAAAGCCGAAGTGCATGACATGGGCTGGCCTAAAAGTGAAGATGTTTTCAAGGGAGCGGATGCTATCCTAGTATATGCCGATGGCGGTGGGCGTCACCCGGCCATGCGCCCTGAACGAGTTCAGCTAATAAATGAGCTTATTGCTAAAGGGGCGGGTGTGGGGTGCGCTCATTATGGTGTGGAAGTTCCTGCAGGTGATACGGGAAAAACTATGCAGGATTGGATTGGAGGTTATTACGAACACAAGTTTTCCGTGAACCCTATGTGGGCTCCAGATTATCAAAAATTTCCCAATCACCCCATTGCCAATGGGGTGAAGCCTTTCAAGGTAGTGGATGAATGGTATTTTAACATGAGATTTCGTAATGATGGTGTGGGGAAAGTTACCCCTATTCTTACGGCTAAACCCGGCAAGGATGTGCGGGATGGGCCTTATGTGTATCCGCGCGGGCCGTATAAACACATCGTTGAGGGAGAAGGTCGCGCTGAAACTATGATGTGGGCTTATGAGCGACCCAATGGCAGTCGTGGATTTGGTTTTACCGGCGGCCATAAACACACAAACTGGGGTAATGAAAATTACCGTAAGGTGGTGCTCAACGGTTTGCTCTGGTTGGCCAAGGCCAAGGTGCCCAAGAACGGAGTTGTGTCTAGAGTTTCACCGGAGGAACTAAAAGCAAATCTTGATCCCAAGAGGCACAAAAAAAAGAAATAATTTAAACAGACTATCAATGAAAAAATTCCTGACTCTTTCCCTCACTCTCGCGCTCGTGTTGGGCGTTCTAGCCAAACCAAAGAAGGTCGTAATGATCGCTGGCAAGCAAAGTCATGGGCCTTTATCACATGAACATAAGGCGGGCATCATGCTACTTGCCAAGTGCCTAAAGGAAGGCGCGTCCAAGCTCGTGGCACCCACTGTGGTGCTTAATGGCTGGCCTGAGGATAACGGTGTCTTTGATGATGCCGATGCCGTCGTGATATACAGTGATGGGGGCGGGCGTCATCCCGCGCTGGCCGGTAACAATCTAGAAATTCTTGGCAAATTGATGGACAAGGGGGTTGGCTTTCTAACCATTCACTACGCGGTGGAGCCCACCACCAACAAGGGTAACAAGGAATTTATCAAGTGGCAGGGCGGTTGTTTCGAAACACACTGGTCGGTAAATCCACATTGGGTTGCTAATTTTAAAAAGCTGCCAAAGCATCCGATCACTCAGGGTGTTAAACCTTTTAAGGCAAATGACGAGTGGTATTTTCATATGCGTTTTGCGCCGGATATGAAGGGTGTGACACCGATTCTTTCGGATGTGGCCCCCAAGGAAACCATGAAGCGCCGGGACGGTGCCCACAGCGGTAATCCGGCCGTGCGTAAGAGTGTGGCTGAGGGGGAACTGCAGCATGTGGCTTGGGCCTTTGAGCGGCCTAATGGCGGTCGCGGGTTTGGTTTCACCGGCGGACACAACCACCTCAATTGGGGTGAAGATAATCTTCGCAAGACCGTTCTTAATGCAATCGTCTGGATAGCCAAGGCTGAAGTACCCAAGGGCGGTGTGCCTAGTAAGTTGGTGGAGAAGGATTTATATGCCAATCTCGATAACAAAGGACGTAAGCCCAAGCCCAGGAGTAACCCTGGGCCCAAACCCTCAGGCAAGGTGACCGGCCCCAAGCCGGTGGCTGAATCGAAATTGATCACAAAGAAAACCGGTCCTGCCAAGTTGGAGGCAAAGATCAAGGGCGCCAAGGAGTTGCATTTGGTGGTGACCGATGGCGGCAACGGCTACAGTTGTGATTGGGCCGATTGGGCCCAACCCATGCTGATTGATGAGGCAGGGACACAGACAAAGTTGACGTCTTTAAAATGGAAGAGTGCCTCCAGTGGTTATGGCTCCGTTCAATTGGATAAAAATTGTGGAGGCAAGGCCTTGCGCATTGCGGGTAAGTCCGTGGAGTTCGGTATCGGAACGCATGCCAATTCGCTTATTAGCTACACACTTCCTAAAGGTCACAAATTTGTGAAATTCGTTTCCACGGTGGGACTCGATAATGGCGGCACCGATCAGGGAGCATGTGGTAATGTATCCAGCGTGCAGTTCCATGTTTTTACCCAGCAGCCTAAGTTCACCAAGGTGGCTTCCGGGGGTGGTCAATCAGCCGACGGGAGTAAGCCTGAGGAAGCGTTGGGCAACCTTGATGTGCATGAGGCGTTGCAGGCGGAGTTGTTTGCTGCAGAACCAATGATGCTTAGCCCGGCAAATATCGATATTGATCACCGCGGTCGCGTGTGGGTTTGTGAAGTGATCAACTATCGCCGTCACAATGGCAAGCGACCGGAGGGGGACACTATTCTCATCCTTGAGGACACCAATGGTGACGGGAAAGCAGATTCCAAGAAGATTTTTTATCAGGGACGTGATATTGATTCAGCGCATGGGGTATGTGTGTTGGGTACGCCTGATGGTAAAAATACAAGGGTTATTGTTAGTGCTTTGGACAAAGTGCAGGTTTTTACCGACATCGATGGCGATGATAAGGCCGATAAAAAAGAAACACTTTTTTCCGGTATCAGTGGTTCGCAGCATGACCATGGAATTCATCAGTTCCTGTTTGGCCCTGATGGGCGTTTATACTTCAATTTTGGGAATACCGGGAAACAGCTTAAAGATAAGAACGGTAAGCCGGTCATCGATCTTGCAGGAAATGAGGTGAATGATCGCCGCAACCCTTACCAGCAGGGAATGGTATTTCGCTGTGAGCTTGATGGCAGTCGTCTTGAAACTCTGGGATGGAATTTTCGCAACAATTGGATGGTCGCCGTTGATAGTTTCGGCTCACTTTGGCAGAGCGATAATGATGATGATGGAAATCGGGGTGTGCGTATCAATTATGTTATGGAATACGGCAACTACGGCTATCGCAACGAAGTAACTGGAGCCGGTTGGCGAACTAAACGCACCAATATGGAGAAAACAATTCCTGAACGGCATTGGCATCTCAATGATCCGGGGGTAATGCCGAACTTACTCCACACAGGAGCGGGTTCGCCGACAGGTATTTGTATCTATGAAGGTGATCTTCTTCCAAAGGTGTTTAAAGGCCAGATGATCCATTGTGATGCCGGCCCCAGTATTGTACGTGCGTACCCGGTGAAAAGCAGTGGAGCAGGTTATACTGCCTCTATCGTTAACATTTTAGATGGTGCGAAACGTGACAAGTGGTTCCGGCCTTCCGATGTGAAGGTTGCTCCAGATGGATCTCTCATTGTGGCAGACTGGTATGATCCAGGTGTGGGAGGCCACAACATGCGTGATTTAGATCGGGGCCGCCTCTTCCGGGTTACGCCTAAGGGACACAAGGGGTATAAGCTGACAAAAAATGACTTCCATTCGACTAAAGGTTTAATTACCGCCTTGGGAAATCCAAACAACTCTGTGCGACATGTCGCCTGGACGGAGCTTAACAAGCGTCAGGAATCTGTAGAGCCTGCACTACAAAAGATGGCTCAAGATGCTAATCCCCGCATGCGTGCGCGTGCCCTTTGGTTATTGGCTAAGATCACAGGTAATTCTAAAACGACCGTGGATCAGGCCGCAAAGGATAAGGATGAAAATATACGTGGCATGGCTTTACGCATAGCGCGTCAGCATGAGCTGGATGTCATTGGGCTTATCAAGCAGCTTGCCGAGGACAAAAGTGCTTTGGTTCGCCGCGAATGCCTGATAGCCATTCGCCATAACAAAAGCAAGGAGGCCCCTGCGTTGTGGGCGAAGCTGGCTAATGCCCACGATGGCAAGGACCGCTGGTATCTTGAGGCCCTGGGACTTGCTGCTGACAAGCAGGAGAACAAGTTTTTTGATGCTTGGGTGAGTGAAGCCAAGCTTAACACAGCTGGTGCTCGTGACATCATCTGGCGTAACCGTGGCACTCATGGAGCAAAGTTACTCGCTGATATTATTCTTGATAAGAAAACCACCGAAGCTGAAAAGCCTCGTTATATCCGGGCATTAGATTTTATACCCAAGAGTAAAGAAAAGGATGAAGCTCTTGCCCGTATTGCGTTAGGTTCTCTGTAGATTTAGCTTAAGGATTTGTTAATCGGCCACACTTCGGTGCTGGCCGATTTTTTTGTATGGCGTTAGGATATAGCCGTGAAGTGGTTTATAGCGATGTTGCTTTTGGTGTTCACGACTTTTGCCGCAGATAAACTGACACCAGAAAAAGTGAATACGATGATTGAGGCATTGAGCCGTCTGGATCCTGACGTAGTGAATGGCAATGAGCGTCTCAAAATGGTTCTTGGCCAGATATTGAATGCTACCCGCGGGGAGACGCGCTTTGTGGAATTGGTCAAAAAATTTGGGGTAAAAGGCCGTGAAACAGATTTGTTGGATGTGGTGATAAAGCATCCGTCCGATCCGGCTGGTATAGAGGCATTGGGCATGGTGCTTGGTGGCGAAGGGCAAAAGGAGTTGACTGCGATTTTACACGGTAAGGATGCAAGGCAGGCGGTGGCGGTGTCCAAAGCTTTAGGAAGCAGCAATAACCAGAAAGTTATTGGATTACTCGTACCTTTGGTGACTGAAACAAAGGTCCACAACAATGTCCGTCAAGAAGCTATTAAAGGGTTGGTTAATTTTGAGGCGGGAGCAAAACAGATTCTCAAATTAGCCAAATCGGGCAAATTGCCTCAGAGCGCAAAATTTACTGCCAGTATGGCGCTGAGCACGGTGCGCTGGGATGGTATCAAGAAAGAGGCAGCCAAGGTTTTGCCTTTGCCGTTCGGGAAAAATGCCAAACCACTTCCACCAATATCAGAACTGGTTAACCGCAAGGGGGATGTGGCCAATGGTGCAAAGGTGTTTTTTCGTGAGGCGGTGACTTGTGCTCGCTGCCACAAGGTGGGCGATCAGGGTATTGATGTTGGGCCTGCACTGACAGAGATTGGCAGTAAGCTGCCAAAAGAGGAATTGTACACGGCAATTCTGGATCCCAGCGCGGGGATTTCCTTTGGTTACGAGGCTTGGCTGGTGACTATGAAAGATGGCAATGTGGCTTACGGTATTATCGAAAGTGAAACAACTGAGGAGATTTCTGTAAAAGGACCGACCGGGGTGGCTACTAGGCATGCAAAGGAGAATGTGAAAAGCCGCGTGCAACAGCCAGTTTCATTAATGCCGCCGGGTTTACACCTCACAATGAAAGAGAGTGAACTGGTGGATTTGATCGAATATCTGGCCTCTCTGAAGAAGAGGTAGATTAGCCCGGGGGCCAGGTCATCTCACGACCACCCAAGATGTGCAAATGCATATGCGGCACCGTTTCGCCGGCATCGGCGCCATTGTTAAAGACCAAACGGAATCCCTTTTCGTGCAACCCAAGTTCGCCCGCGACTTCGCTAGCTTTTAATAGCAGATGCCCCAGAACCTGATGATCCTCCGGTTGGGCTTCGGCAATGCGTGGGATAGGTTTTTTCGGAATGATGAGGACGTGGGTGGGAGCCTTTGGATTTATGTCATTAAAGGCTATGACAAGGTCATCCTCATAAATAATATCTGCAGGGATTTCGCGAGCGATAATTTTCTCAAACAAAGTCATGCTACACGATCATGAGCGTGAGTTTGGCTTCCTGCTGATGTTTGGAAACAATATCACGCAGATAATCGACAATCTGATCATTGAGTTTTTGCGAACGGGGCCCCCAGTTTTTGGTGCCGGTGAGTTTGTTTACCGCTTCACGAAGTCCTTTTACTTTGAGCATCTCCGGTTTGCCATGCAGATCGGCGTGAATCTGATTTCGCAACGTGCAAAAGAAAACCACCTCTAAGCCTTCACCGGCTTGATGAGCTAAATGATGGAGATCAGTTTCAGCAGAATTAAAATCTGATTCCTTTTCATCAGCGGCCATGACCTTGTAGCCGAACCCACGAAGAATCTGCTCCAGTGCTACGGTAAATTCAGATACTTTAATGGAGGTTCGGTCGAGATCTATTTTAAAATGGTAGAGAACCGCTTCGGTTGCCTCAGTAATCAAACTGGGTTCAATTTCGTTAACCGCATCCCCTAATAACTCGATAGTTACATCGTGAGCAGAACATGGGATGGACTCGCCTTCTGAGGTTTCAAAAACCAGGCAATCGGTATGTAGCTGAATCATGCTTTGTTTCCAGTTTCTTTACTGCTTGGACAAAATCGTCCGCCTCCTCAAAACGGCGATACACGCTTGCGTATCGTACGTAGGCCACCTGATCGATCTCACGAAGTCCATTCATGACGGCTTCACCAATCATAATGCCTGGGATTTCCTCAGTGTATTCCTCTGAAATGGTATCATAAATACGCTGCGTTAAATCCTCAATGACCTGTTGGCTGATAGGGCGTTTTTGGCAGGCTTTGGAGATACCGGAAAAAAGCTTTTCCCGTGAAAATTCCTCCCTGCGGCCGTCCCGTTTTACCACCATCAACCGCTGGTGTTCTATCTGCTCATAGGTAGTAAAGCGATTCTGGCATTCGTCGCATTCACGACGGCGGCGAATAATAGCGCCCTCTTTTGAAGAGCGTGAATCAATCACCTTGTCCTCGACACAACCGCACTTCGGACAACGCATTTTGTTGTTCCAAACCTCCCTGGCAGAAAGCCACATAACAGTGGCCGACCATTATGTATCACAGTGCTTGTTGCAGGGTCAAGGTTGCGCAGGGTATGTCTTGTTAACACGAAGGGTTGATTGCCTGAATAACAATGAAGCGGATTGAAGTTTGGAAGCGCGGATGACCTATAGTTTTTGGCTCTGGTTTGTTCAAGTCGTGGCTTGTTTATCATAAACTCTGACAAGGTATAGGCTTGAGTTGAAGAATTATTCTTACATTAATACTCTGGTCGGAAAGTAAGAGCTTAACTAGAGTCTTGTTATGGATGCTGTGGAATATTTAAAAGAGATTTTAGGTGGACTTATTTTAGGTATACCTATTGGGCTACTTATAGGATATGTTATTGGAGGTTACTTATTCTCAGAGCGATTGAGGAAATACCAACGACTTGCAAGAGAGCATCCAGAAGACGGTTGTAATTCAGATTCGATAAGCGATTGGCAATGGTGGCAGAATATCGTCCATCCACAAGAGGAGAAAAGACCAAATAAAGAGACCGAAGATAACCGCTATGGTAGACGGGTTTTAGGTAAATGGGCATATCCAGAAGACTTGAAAGAAAAAGAAGACCCCGAAACCTGATAATCATAATTAATCGATATTCTTCAGACCAATTCCAGACCAACTTTTTTGGTCACAACCCGTGGAGAAAACTGTTTTTCACATTTTAAGAGTTATTAAGGTGATTAGTATTAAACGCGTTATTTAGCGTTTTTAATTACTTTAATTGGAGAGTATTTAACAGGTTATGCCTCGTTAACTAATTTATGTTTGTTACTGGGATAACCCCTTCTTTGTCAGAGGCTGTTTTATGGCAGACTCATCTTTTGCCAATGACAGGTAAGCGTGTTCAACCAGTTAGTGCCCATACGCCCACCCGGGCGGCTAGGAGTATATTAGCCCAATGGCGAGGAGTGGATCTCACTAATCAGGAAAAGGCCCGCACGGATCATGCCCGCCATACTGCAGATCTTATGCCTGCAGTAATGAAAAAGCTTGGGATGGAACGTCGCCAGAGTGAGGCAGAGATCAGTAAAGTATGGTACGAATTGATAGATCCGGCCATTACGGCCCATGCTCGGCCAGTGGGTATTCGTAAGGGCACCTTGTTTGTGAATGTGGATAGTAACGTGTGGTTAAGCGAAATTGTCCGTTATCGTCGTCGTGAAATTTTGCAACGGCTTCAGCATGCTTTTGGGCCAAATCTGATTGCACGAATATCGTTTCGAGTCGGATAAAAACCAGAATTTCCGCTACCCTGTAATAAGAGTTTCGTAACCTTCCCTAAAAGTGGGGTAATTCAGAGTCCACCCCGCTGCCTTTAGTTTCTTGTTGGACACACGTTTACTGGTGGTTGCTCTTTTCTGGTTAGTTACTTCACCCTCCGGCGGCATGGGTTTCCCGAGCCGGTTAGTCAGCCACTCATAAAACTCCCCTTGAGTGACAGGTTTATCATCGCAGGTATTATAAACGCCCAGCTGGATTTTCATCGCAGCTAGAATGGCACCAACAACATCATCACGGTGAATCATGTTCATCCATCTCTTGCCCTTGTCTGTGACTACCGCTTCATTATTGAGCAGTTGACGATAAAAATAGCCGCGGTCAGGACCATAAATGCCCGCCACCCGGAGGATGGAGCAAGTGATGTCAGACTGCATTAATGCAGTTTCAGCATCGACAAGATTTTGAGCCGTTCCTGCAACCGGTTGTTGGGGTGTATTCTCATCTACCCAATTACCGTTAGTGTGTGGATAAACGTTGGTGCTGCTGGTAAAAAGAATCCGTGCAGAAGTTTCACCCACCCAGTCGATGAGATTATTTATCCCATCAACAAACACTGAGCGATGTGCTTCCGCATTACCTCGTGCTGAAGAAGCGCAAAAGATAATCCAGTCAAAATTACGGGGGAGAAATTCGAAAGAGTCACGTTGAGTTATATCAACCTGATGTGTTTTTGCCCCTTCAATACTCAGAGGGCTACGACGAGCGGCGTGCACCTCGTAGTCTAATTCTATTAATTCCTTTGCCAGAGGTTGTCCAACGTAGCCGTAACCAAGAATAAGGATGCGCATTATTGGGGACGTAGGGCTGCACGGGCGGGTGCCCCATCGCTGCCAACAATTTTTAGGGGCAGACATGCTAGATCATATTTACCCGGTTCAATTTTATTTAGGTGCAGGCCTTCAATAATCCACACTTTAGCCCCAAGCAATTCCACGTGTGTTTCTACTCCATCCTTCTTGAACCCGCCCACGCTGAGGTAGTCGACCCCAACGGTTTGGACTCCTCTGGCAGTAATGTGGCGGGCTCCGTCTTGTGAGATATAGATGAAGTCCTTATCGAAATCGTCATTTTGCCAACTGCGACTAGAATTACGTGTTTTAAAAAGGACTCTTTCGTTCCTTTGAAGTTGGTGAGGCTCCAGTTCAGAAGATGTGATAGCGGTCGAATCATGTATTTCAATGACTCGGCATGGACCCATGGCGGCCTCTAGCGGCATGCTCTCCATGGTATCTCCTCCGGCAATGAAATGACGGGGGGCATCCATATGTGTGCCGGTGTGGGCACTCATATTTAGATGAGTTAGATTACAGGGACTGCCATTTTCATCGCCTATTTTCTTTTCGAGGCGCGATTCAAAGCCAGGATCTCCGGGCCAATGAACCATCCCGTTCCGGACGGGGACGCTGATATCTATCCAGGATTTTTTCTGCACTTGGAAGAGTTTTAATGAGTAGGGCGTTTAGACTTGAACTGTTCGAGTACCTTTGGGTTTTGTATGAAAAATTCCGAGAGATCGGCAAAGGTGTCAAGGGTTTCACTACTCAGATGATGTTCGATACCCTCAATATCACGCGCTTGCGTTTTATCATCCAAGTCGAGGAGAGTGAAGAATTCAGCTAGCACCTTGTGTCGATCACGGATGCGCTTGGCGATAGAACGACCGCTATCAGTCAGCGTAAGGGAGCGATATTTCTCGTAATTGAGATACCCTTCATCGGCCAGTTTTTGCACCATGCTCGTAACGCTGGGCTTTCCGACTCCCAGAGACTGGGCAATATCCGCCACATGAGCAGTGCCCTTGCTCTCAATGAGTTCATGAATGCGTTCGAGATAGTCTTCTGCACTCTGGCTTGGGTTTCCGGTCACACTTTTATTTTATGTATTACTATTGATTGTGGCAACGCGCATTTTGCTTGAGAAAAAGCATTTTTTAATTAGATTAGCGAGAAGGAGGCATCCTAAATCAATGGAAAAGGAATCGCCCAGTGAGATCATAGAAGCAATCAGGAGAGCTCAAGAATTGGGCGAACCTTTAGGGGCAGATTGTAAGGTTCTCAAAGGCTTAAAACTAACGGACCAAGATTTATCAGGTCTGGATTTGGCTGGGTTTGATTTTTCAGATAGTGAGATGAGTCGTTGTAACTTATCTCAAGCTAAATGCCCGAGTGCAAATTTTGACGGGGCAACCCTGTACAAGGCAACGCTCGATGATGGTGAATTCCTTGGTGCCACGTTTAAGGGGACTAACTTGTCGGGTTGTTCAGCAAAAAAATCTGGATTCGGGATGAGTGTGATTACCTCCGCTAATTTTTTTGATGCAAATCTTGAGGATGCTACTTTTGTGGAAACACAAGTGATTCGATCTGATTTCCGGGCAACTAAGCTAGCTCGGAGCCGTTTTTTTGGAGCGGACCTAATGCAATCCGATTTTTCGCAGTCGGAGATGATAGATTCGGATTTGCGTGAAACAAATGTTGAGGGTGTCAGTTTTCACAACGCCAGTTTACAGCGATCTCAGTTACGAAATATGCGCAATTTTATAAAAGCAAATTGGATAGGGACTGATATTCGTGACATTGATTTTTCCGGGGCATACTTGGTTCGTAGGCATGTCATTGATGAGAATTTTCTGCATGAATTTCGTCATCAGGACAAACTACATCAATTTTTGTATTGGGGTTGGAACGTTACTTCAAAATGCGGACGGAGCATGACGCGTTGGGGGCTATTCCTAGCTCTAAACATTTTGTTTTTTTCCTGTGTCTATTGGGCCATGGATCAATGGATGGCTCCTGTGGGCTTAGACAGTCATTTGAAAGGAATTGGTGGTGATTCGGGTTTGCCAGGTGGTTTTATTCCATATCTTTATTTTAGTGTAGTGACCTTTACGACCCTCGGTTTTGGAGATGTGTCTCCACTAACGGTTGCAGGACAAGTTGTGCTCATCACACATATCACCATTGGCTACTTAGGCTTGGGTGCACTTTTATCCATTTTGGCCACCAAATTCGCCTCACGTGGAAACTGAGTTATGTTCTCCTTCTTAAAACAAAAAAATCCTCATGCCCGACTCCATGAGATTTTGGGGGACTATGAACTCCCGCGGTTTCGGAAAACTATTTTTGAAACCTTAAGTCGTTTACGTGATCCTAAAGCCACCTCCAAAGATATTGCTGAAGTGATGAGTATGGATGCTGACCTTACCTCTAAGGTCATGCGAACTGTCAATTCTTTGGCCTATGCTCCCAAAATCCCAATCAAGGGCCTGGACCATGCCGTCACCATGTTAGGTAAGTCGGAATTGGAACGTGTCGTTATGATGGTAGGGGCAAAAGTGGCTACACCTACCGATGTCCCTAGCGATCTGAATTTGAGCTCTTTTTGGCTTGATGCCAGTCTTAGGGCAGTTATAGCTCGAGACTTGGCAAACTTGGTGGATCCTTCACGTGCTGGGCTTTGTTTTTCCTCCGGTTTTTTGGAAGATTTGAGTGTGCCGATTATCGCCACTAGTAAGGGGAATGAGTATGTGGAGGTATATAAGACCTCAATTGAAGGTCAAAAGCCTCTACATGAAATAGAACAGGAAACATTCGGATGGGACCACGCTGAATTAGGAGCTTTGGTTTGTAATGAGTGGGATTTGCCCGAGGATATCGGGGCTGCCATTAGCGCACAGAATGAGCCCATTAGTGAACTTCGACCTGACCCGGTCTATTACGTGAGCGATCTTTCAGCTGAGTCCAATGAGGGATGGGGAGAGCATTTCAAGGATCAGGTTATGACATGCCATCAGGTCAACGAAGAGGTGCTAGATTCAATTCTCGAAGGAGCCGATGATAAGGCCCGTGACTTGGTCCGCTTAATCTCCTGATTCGCTAGCTGCAGCCAATAAGTTCACCTACGAAATCTGGGATTAAACTATTTTTCTTTTTGCCAAAGAAAAGGCTTGTGAAAAAAATCACTTGTCCTATTTTGGGCCTCCGCCTGACAGTAATTTAACCCTGTTTTTGAGGCCCGAATTGGCCATTTGATGCAACTGCACAAAATTTTAATTGCCCTGTTTTTGATGATCACCGGTCCCTTCGTTTTGGCCGACGAGGGAGGTTCTATCAGCTCAGAGAAATCTGAAGCAGACAGCCATCATCATGAAGAGGCTCACATGCTCCCTCCCGCTGCACCGGTGATTTTCGAGGTTGGACCAATGAAAATCACAAACTCGATGTTTGTGACCTTCATTGTGGCTTTGGGGATTATCATTATTGCTCAGATGGCCACGAGTAACATACAGCTTATTCCATCAGGCCTGCAAAACTTCGTGGAACTGCTTGTTGAAAGCCTCTACGGATTTTTCGAAAGCATCATTGGCACTGATATGGTCAAGCGTACATTTTGGTTTTTTGGCACCACATTCATTTTTATTTTATTTGCCAATTGGTTCGGGCTTATTCCTGGACTTGGAACGATTGGGTACACTTATCAAGATTACGGTTTGTTCCATAACCATCACTTGGATGCACCTCTGATGCGTGGCGTGAATGCGGACGTAAACATGACTCTCGCCATGTCGGGTATGTTCATGGTGCTGTGGCTGTACTGGAGCCTTAAGGCCTTGGGGCCGGGTGGGTTTATTGGTCACATTTTCAACGTGAAAGGCCATGGAGCAGGATTCTTCGGAGTGTTTTTGGTTTTGGTGTTTATTTTTGTGGGTATTATCGAGATCGTTTCCATTGGGGTGCGGCCGGTCGCGCTCACGTTCCGTCTCTATGGAAATGTATTTGCGGGGGAAAATATATTGGAGACCGTGATGAAGTTGGGAGGTCCGTGGTTTGGTTGGCTGGCGGTTCTTCCATTTTATTTTTTAGAATTATTAGTGGGCTTGGTCCAAGCTCTGGTGTTTTCGCTGCTTGCAGCTGTGTTTACAGCGCTGATGTGTGAGCACCATGGAGAGGAACACGTGCATTAAATAATTTCGTTGATCGGACCATGCATGTCAGTGGCGATCATCGGGAACAACTAAAATGAAAGGTAAAAAATGACTGGAAGTCTTCATATTGGACTGGCAGCCCTGGGTTCTGCAATTGGTGTAGGATTAGTGGGCATGAAAGCCGCTGAGGCCACTGGCCGAAACCCTGGAGCCGCCGGTGAAATCCGGACGCAGGCGATCATCTTCGCTGCGTTGGCCGAAGGTGTTGTGTTTATTGCGATCTTCCTTGGGAAGATGGGCGCGTAAAGATCAACTCAATCGGGCAGGGAATCCTGCCCGATTAACTAATTTTTAACATGGAAAATCTAATCATACTTGCCGCAGCAGAAGGAGAAGGCTTGCCGCAGCAATTTGGCGTTACGTGGGAATTATTGCTTTCGCAATGCATAGCGTTCCTCGTACTGGCGTTTGCGCTTAAGAAGTTTGCGTATGGACCGGTGCTTAAGGTGTTGGAAGAGCGCAAGCAACGCATTGCCGAAGGCATCGAAAACGCAGACAAGATCAAAGCTGAGCTGGAAGATACTCAGGCACAAAAAGACGCTATTCTTAAGGAAGCCGGTGAGAAGCGTCAGGAGATAATAGACGCAGCAAAAGCTTCTGCTGCAAAACTAGAAAGAGAAGAAGCTGAAAAAGCACTGAAGAAAGCTGAGGATATTATTGCCAAGGCCCAGGAAGCAACCGAAGCCTCACGCCAAGAGATGATGAGCGAACTTAAGGCCGAGATTGGCAGACTTGTAGTTGATACTACAATAAAGGTCAGTGGGAAGGTTCTTAGTGAGGATGATCAGCAGCGTTTGATTGATGAAACCAACAAAGAATTGGCTGCTTAGTAGACTATGAAAGGTGGTAAACAATCTCGTCGTGATGCAAAGCAGCTTTTTAAGAGCTGTCAGGTCGATGGCCAGCTTGACGAAGATCGAGCTAGGCAGGCCGTGACGTTGCTTATCGAGAGGAAGCCACGCGGCTATTTTGGAACTCTACAGGAGTTGCAGCGGTTGGTGAAGCTGGACGTAAACAGTCGTTCAGCGAGTGTAGAAAGTGCGGTTGATCTGACTGAAGGACAAAAACAAAGTGTCAGGGAAAGCTTGGGCCGAATGAAAGGCAGTGATGTGGCTGTTGAATTTACCCAAAATGCTGAACTGATAGGTGGTATGCGTGTGAAGATTGGGGATGATGTGTTTGATGGTAGCGTTAAGACGCGTTTAACCCGGCTAGGGGAAAAATTTTAAACTTTTACAACAGAACAAAGAATCATGAGTAACCTATTACAGGATATTGAAGCCCAAATAGCTGGAGCCAAGACAGATGTGGCACGTGAAAACGTGGGGATAGTGCGTGAGATTGGTGATGGTGTGGCCAAGATTGAAGGCCTGACCGGTGCCATGATGAATGAGCGTCTCGACTTTGGTAATGGAGTGAGCGGATTGGCTCTGAATTTGGAGGAGACTGAGGTGGGCGCCGTGATCCTTGGTGATCATACTGGTATTAATGAGGGAACTGAGGTGCGGACAACTGGAGAACTCCTTTCGGTACCGGTGGGTAAAGGGCTCTTGGGGCGTGTAGTGGATTCTCTGGGTCAACCGATTGACGATAAGGGAGAAGTGGCACATGAAGAGACTTATCCGGTTGAAAAAATTGCTGCGGGGATTATTGACCGGCAGTCGGTGAGTCAGCCGATGCAGACAGGGATTATGCCTGTTGATGCAATGATTCCGATTGGCCGAGGGCAACGAGAGTTGATCATTGGGGACCGCCAGACTGGCAAGACGGCTGTGGCCGTTGATACGATCATTAATAATGCCCGCATCAACAAAGAAAATGAAGGGGTCGAAGGTTTCCGCCCCCTTTACAGCATATACGTTGCTGTCGGGCAGAAGCGCGCAAACGTCGCCAAGGTTATTCAGGATCTGACTGATGCAGGGGCTATGGAGCATACCATTGTGGTTGCGGCTACAGCGAGTGATTCTGCTACTAATCAGTATCTGGCTCCTTTTTCTGGCGCAGCCATGGGTGAGTGGTTCATGGATAATGATATGGATTCACTTATTGTTTATGATGATTTATCGAAGCACGCCGTAGCTTATCGTCAGGTTTCTCTGGTTTTGAAGCGTCCATCTGGTCGTGAAGCTTATCCTGGTGATGTATTTTATCTTCATAGCCGCCTTCTGGAGCGATCTGCTCGCTTGCGTAAAGCAGCTGGCGGAGGTTCGCTTACCGCTTTGCCCATTATTGAAACGCAGGCTGGTGACGTATCGGCTTATATTCCCACCAATGTTATTTCAATTACTGATGGTCAGATTTTCTTGGAGACAGACTTGTTTTACCAAGGTGTGCGCCCGGCAATTTCAGTGGGCTTATCAGTTAGTCGTGTTGGTTCCGCTGCTCAGGTGAAGGCCATGAAGCAGGTAGCCGGTACCGTGAAACTGGATTTAGCTCAGTTCCGTGAGTTGGCCGCCTTTGCGCAGTTTGGCAGTGATCTTGATGATGCTACTAAGGCAAAGCTTGAGCGAGGAAAGCGGATTGTTGAAGTATTCAAACAACCACAATTCCAGCCGGTTGCAGTCCCTATGCAAGTGGCCGTTCTCTGGGCTGTGCAAAATGGATATTTCGATGATGTGGATGTAGAGGCTCTGAAACAGACCCAAAACGATATGACGACCTTCCTGAAAGACAGTAAGGGAGATTTAGTTAAGACGATTGAGACAGAAGGTGCCGTGACTGACGAGGTTGAATCTGCTCTCAAATCTGCATTGGATGAATTTAAGTCACAGAGTTAGGTAAATGCCGAGCACAAGAGACATCAGGCGGCGTATTAAGTCCGTCAAGAATACATCGCAAATCACCAAGGCGATGGAAAAGGTGGCCCAAGCCAAGATGGCGAAAGCCCAGCAGTCGGCTATATCTGGGCGATCTTATGCCGACCTGATGAATAGAGTCCTAGGTGAAGTTGTGACCCATGCTGGAGACTTTGATCATCCTTATATGGAGAGCCAGGGAAGTGAAAAACGGGCACTGATTTTGGTCACGACCGACAAAGGCCTTTGCGGCGCTCTAAATACAAATCTTTTGCGTAAAGTTTCCGACGAGTTTGTGACGCCCAACACCCAAATAATTTCAGCCGGTAGAAAAGGTGCCCAGCACGCTACACGTGCGGGATGGGATTTGACCGCTGAATTTTCTTTTGGAGATCCACCTTCAATAAGTGAAGCAAGAGCTATTACCAAGGTTGCAGTGGAACTCTTTGAGAGTGGGGCAGTTGGCCATGTGGATATTGCGTTCACTAATTTTATTAATACCATTACACAAAAGCCGGAGGTGCAGACCTTGTTGCCGATAACTGAAATTAAGGGCGTATCGGCTGGGGTTGAAGGTGAAGAGACCTCTGAGGATCTGCCTGGAGGCACAACGGAATTTCTTTTTGAGCCTTCTCCAGCTGTGGTTTTGGGTGAATTGTTGCCTCACTACCTCAACTTCCAAGTACTGCAGATTTTATTGGAAAATAGGGCAAGTGAGCACAGTGCTCGAATGGTAGCCATGAAAAACGCTACTGATAACGCAAACCAACTGATTAAAGACCTTACCCTAGAGTACAACAAATTGCGTCAGGCCGCTATTACTAACGAACTTTTGGAGATAACCACCGCCCAGATGGCGTTGGGCAACTAAATATAATTTAAGACACTTACGACAATGAACAAAGGCAAGATCGTACAAATCATTGGGCCAGTTGTGGACGCGGAGTTCACCGAACAACTACCCGCAATTTACAACGCACTGACTGTTGAATTTGAGGTTGGAGGCAAGAGCAACCGTCTTACTTTGGAAGTGCAGCAGCACTTAGGTGATAACTGGGTGCGTGCTGTCGCCATGAGTAGCACCGAAGGGTTGAAACGCGGCATGGACCTAGTGGATCAAGGTAAACCTATAAGTATGCCTGTTGGTGAAGCTGTGATGGGTCGGGTATTTAACGTTACAGGGGAGGCTGTAGATGAGCAGGGCCCTGTTCATCCGGATAAGGATGCCGATGGGAATGATATCTATAACCCGATTCACCGACTGGCTCCGGAATTAAAAGATCAGTCAACCACACCTCAACTACTAACCACTGGCATCAAAGTCATCGATCTCATTTGTCCGTTCCTTAAAGGGGGCAAGGTTGGAGCATTTGGAGGTGCAGGTGTAGGTAAGACCGTTGTGATCATGGAGCTAATTAACAACATTGCGAAGTTACACGGAGGTATCTCTATGTTCGCAGGAGTGGGTGAGCGAACCCGTGAGGGTAATGACCTTTACAACGAAATGATTGAAGCCGACGTTATCAAGACAGAAAAGGATGAGAATGGTCATACCAAGTATAATGATCAAGGTCTTCCAGTACTGGCTGATGGGTCTCGAATAGGACTAGTGTATGGGCAAATGAATGAACCACCTGGCGCACGTTTGCGTGTAGCTCTTTCGGCACTTGCGGTGACGGAATATTTCCGTGATGAGAAAGGGCAGGATGTATTGCTTTTTGTGGATAACGTATTCCGTTTTTCTCAAGCTGGGTCCGAGGTGAGTGCTCTACTTGGACGTACGCCATCGGCAGTGGGATATCAGCCGACACTGGCTGCTGAGATGGGCGACCTTCAAGAACGTATTACTTCTACCAAGAAAGGCTCAATCACCTCATTCCAAGCTGTGTATGTTCCAGCCGACGATTTAACCGATCCTGCTCCCGCTACAACCTTCGCCCATCTGGATGCAACTATCGTGCTGGAACGGTCTATTGCTGAGCTGGGAATTTATCCTGCCGTGGATCCTTTGGCGTCTACCTCATTGGCGCTGACCCCAGATATTGTTGGAGAAGAACATTATCGCGTAGCACGAGGAGTTCAGGCGGTATTGCAACGGTACAAGGAACTGCAGGATATCATCGCTATCCTCGGTATGGATGAGCTTTCACCTGAGGACAAGCAGACTGTATTTCGGGCGCGAAAGATTCAAAGGTTCCTCTCACAGCCCTTTAGCGTAGCGGAGGTATTTACTGGAACACCTGGTAAACAGGTTGATGTGGCTGACACCGTGAAGGGGTTTGCAGAGATTCTTGATGGCCAACATGATGAAGTGCCTGAGACAAACTTCTATATGAAGGGCGGGATAGAGGAGATCAAAGCATAGACTAATGTCAGACACTCTTAAATTGGAGATTGTCACTCCTGAAGCAGTTATCTATTCGGAAGATGTAGATATGGTGACTTTACCGGGTTCCGAAGGGGAGGCAGGAATATACCCAAACCACGCCCCACTTATGACTAAGGTTAAGGCAGGTGAGCTTATTGCCAAGAAGGATGGGGCTGAAGAGATTCTTGCAGTAGGTGAGGGCTTTGCTGAAATTACTGGTGATCATGTCGCTATTCTTACCGACAACGCTATTGGTAGCGATGCCATTGATGAAGCTGTCGTCGAAGAGGCGAGAGCCAAAGCTCAAAAGCGACTCGATGAAGGAGGCGATATATCAGAGGACGAAGCCAAAGCACTTGCTCAAGCCATACTTTATTCTCAAGCTCAACTCAAAGCCAAACGCCATCGTCGTTAATCCTTATTCGTTAGATTTTTCCCTCTTTAATAGAGGAAAGAGAATAATTTCACAGGCGTTGTAGGTGTTTAGGGGAAACTCAAAAACCACTGGTTCCTGTTCAAGTGGATCGGTTGCGTAGGCATAAAAGTTTAAAGATTGGGTTTGCTTTCCAAACTGTACCTTACGTACAAAAGTTTTACCTTCACGTTTTATCTCCAGAGTAATTGATTTTTTGCGTTTCAATATATCGTATGTTGCTAACTTATCTGCGCCACGAGCAGTCCAAGTTGCAACCTGCAGACGCCCTAGGGCATTTAATGCAGTCGAAATGTCTTCTCTCTTTTCGGCTGAAATCGGACTATCAGTATATGACCATGTGCCATTGGTGTTTCGGGTAATTTCGACAATTTCTTCTCCCTGGTTTATTATAATTTTAACCACCTCTTTCTCTGAAAAATCCCAATATTTCCGGCTGCGCAATTGGTAAGAATAGACGGGTAGGTTTCTACGATCAGCTTGGGAAATAATGTATACTGTCCCCTCGTCATGACGTTTGATAAAGGTCTGGTTGCCGTTCTCACCCGTTGGGGAACCAAATGAAATCCTCGAAATAATAGCATTAGTGCCTCCGCGTTCCCTAAGGGTATATTGCCCTGAAGGTTGATCTAATCCATAAGTTGAGTAATCTCCGACCACCTCCCTTTCTGGAGCAATAGCTTCCAAAGATATCAATTTATCCAATAAATTAAAAACCAGTTCGTTGTCAGCGGGTAATGGTGAAGGTTGGGTAATATTCCAAACTCCGTTAGTTGTTTGTTCTAAAATAAATGGCTCTATAGATCCAACCTCAATTCTCCACAAAGAATCTGGGCTAGGGTCGAATAAATCTACTAGACGGTGATCACAGTATTCCCATACTCGTGCTCGTAAATCCTTTAGCCAAGGGTTTGGAATTACCACAATATTTGTGTGGTTTAGCCGACGCGCATAGACATGCCCAGGCTGATTGGTGGGGCTATTTCCAAATTGGATTACGGCTAGACGATTAGTTCCTTGACCAAGTATAAGTTCCGCTTCTGGAGAATGTAGCCCATAGCGTTGTAGGTCTACCTTGATATCATCACTTTCAAAAGCTGTTGCAGTCCAGTTCCATAATTTAACTAGTGTTTGCTTAATTCGCGTTTGGTTTGCGCGTTTCGTGGGTTTAGGCTGTGTGATTTGCCATAAACTATTTGTGTTTTTTTGGAGTAACATTTGTCTGGGACCAGAGCGAATACTTATTAGATCTACATCCAATCGGTTCTTTTCAAGATGAAAGAGTTTACGATCACGCCAGTGGTTAGCAGTGTAAGGTAAAACATTGAGAAACTGGCGGCTGATGGTGAACACGCCTGGTTTTTCCGGGACTCGAGCGTAAATTTTATCCTCTAGCGGAGTAAAATCTCCAAGCTGTAATTCTATTTTTCCGTTATTCTTTTCCAAGTAGATTCTGACACGCATCGGGTCAAAACCAAACCTAGATGAGGGTTTTGCCAGTTTATGGTAGCTCATGGGTTTAAGCTCTGAAAGCTGCTGTAAAAGCGCATTCGGTCCTTCGGCTATAGCAGGGTAGCGGATTGGCGCTTCTAGCATCCACCTCTCAGAGGTTCGGGCTACTTTTACCGTATTAGTTTGGTTATAGATAATTTTAATGGAGATTATTTCATCTGTCTTAAAAGGCTGAAAAAAGAGGGGAATCGATTCAGGCTGGTCAGTTCGATCGAATTCAAATATGTAAAGGTAAGCAGCAGAAATTGCTGCTATGCAAATTAACCACCATGTTTCTTTCTTTATCATGCTATGTGCGTCGACGAAGCCAAACTAAAATTCCAATTGCTAATGTTCCTACTGGCATGATCCCAATGAGAATCACGGCCAAACGGCTGAATTCGTTCGCCTTAAATTCAAAGCGATAGGTTTTAATAGGTTGTGGCCCTATGGTTTTCAAAAGGTTTGATCGGTCTAATAACCAATTCACAGAATGCCATGCCAGTTCCCGGTTGCCTTCCTTGTCAATCATCTGGTTACTGAGAAACAGTGAATCTCCAATAACTATAATTCGAGCCAGATCATCTGTTTTTAATTCTGCTAAGGTATCACGCTCCACTACGGCAGCTACAGGGAGTGACCCCGGGCCAGCTTCGAGAACAGGCTTGGAGTCAGTTTCATTGTTCAAAAAATTACGGTAAGCATTGCCTTTTGGACCGGTTTGGATAAGAGGCTGCATTTTTTGCTTTGCTGCCAAAGGGTCACTTTCTGGTAGGGTGCTTACGGTTCTCGGCAACAGGAGTCGTACTGGGAGGCTCTCTTTTTGAAGTGCTTGAACAACCGGATGGTAAACGTAATTTCTAAGGGTTATGGAGCCGTCACCCAATGTATTGTCTGGATCCAATACTGTGTTATCACCTATGGATAACCCCCAGTACCTTAGTAGGCTTTTTATTCCTCCGTTGGAACGATGATTTAATAAGACCAAGAGTCGACCACCTTTAACAAGATATTGATTTAAACTTCTCTGTTCCTCAAGATTGAGTTCGGTTTTAGGGCCTGGAATAATGAGGAGCCTGCAGTCTCCGGGTACGGTTGTTTGTTGTTGAAGCGATAGATCGCGGACGCGAGTGTTCATTTCACCTAGCAGCTGACCGAATTCGCCATATCCACTACTATTTAAGTTAGTAATGCTGTGCTCCCCATGCCCTGTTAGACAATAGACGGTGGGTTGCTCATTACTGGATACTGCTAAAAGTGCGGAAGTAAATAGGCGCTCACCAAGAAAATCCGACCGCTCCATCGTTTTTAGATTTACCCGTGAAAGTTGTCCTTGGGAAATAATTTTGTGCCTTTTATTAGCCGAAAAGATGACCACGTTATTCTGTTCTTCGCTGAGTCGGAATTTGGCCTGAATCTTACGAGCCAGCTTCGGATGCTGCAATGGGTCGATACTGTTGATTGTGAGATTTTTATTAATGTGTTTATATTTCTGGAGTAGCTCATCTACCATTCTGTACGTTGATTCGGTGCGATCATA
>CAJWKQ010000008.1 GCA_913041895.1 uncultured Verrucomicrobiales bacterium | reverse complement strand
TTCCACCTTGCATGCCGCCCATCATTCCACCTTGCATGCCGCCCATCATTCCACCTTGCATGCCGCCCATCATTCCACCTTGCATGCCGCCCATCATTCCACCCATCTGAAATCCACCGCCGCCCATCATTCCACCTTGCATGCCCATCATCTGCTGACGCTGAGCGTGCACACCCGTTCCTAGCATCCCGAAAAACACGAAGAATGCCAACCACCCTTGCTTTGTATGTATTTGACTCAAGCCAATCCTGTCCATATTAGACGATAAAACCCTACTAAAAGTTCCATCAACTAACCAATGCTCAATTCTAAACCCATCTAATTAGGCAAACAAGCGCTCAAACTACCAATTTAATTAAAAACTGCTAGAATTCACTTTTTTCGCTAATATAGCCGGCGCTTAAACACATAATTCGAAGCACACTATATGCCATTAACCGTAATTAATACCCGAAAAAAATCTAATGGTCTAGAAATAGCGAAGGGAAGCATTCATTGGCTTATGCGGCTAAAGAGATAATCCTGCCTATTAATTTTGGGTAATCGATCCCAGCTTTACGAGCTGAAAGGGCGAAGTCCTCGTCCTTTGCGAGCATCGGGTTTGGATTAGCCTCAATAAAAACAGGTTCATTTTTTGCCGTAAGACGAAAATCCATCCGAGCATATCCTTTGAGATTAAGCGCGCGGTATAGCTCTTTACAGGTTTGATTTAGTTTATTCTCAACCTGCTTCTCTAAAGAGGATGGAAATCGGTTCTTTATTCCCCATCGTTCACGATAGCTTTCATCCCACTTTACGTTATAGCTGGCGAACCGGGATTCTCGAGGAACATTTTTTCCGAAAGTCATTTCGCGTGGCGGAAGACACTGCAGCCGGTCATTACCTATGACTCCAACATAAATCTCTCGCCCATCAATGTATTCTTCAACCAACGCATCCTGTTCAAATTTTTCATGCACATAACAAACTCGACTAAGCAATTCCTCGGGGCCATGCACGACACTTTTTAAGCTGATCCCATAACTGGCTTCTTCATGAACCGGTTTTACGATTAAAGGAAACTCCAGCTCTTCACCCATTGATACAATTTTTCCTGGCTCATGAACCGTAAAACGAGGCACCCTTATTCCATGAAAGCTGGCAATTTTTTTTGAAAGAATTTTATTCTTGGCCAGAGCAATGCCGATGGAACCGCATCCGGTAATGGGCACTCCCTGTAATTCCAAATATGAGGTCACATGGGTTTCATTGCTGAGAGAATTGGCAAATTGCTCAACCATGTTAAAAACAACATCCGGCTGGAAACGACTGATCATCTCCCGGATCAGGGCTGTATTATCATGCACTCCCAAGACTGAGAATGGGTAGCCCAATGAGCGTAGGGCATTAAGCACATGACGTTCGGTTTTCCATGTGGGAGATTTAAGATCCTCGGTATAATCCACATCCAGACTCGTAGGTTCACCCACGTCAAACAACACCAGTACTTTGGGGCGTTTGGCCATTCAATCCTCCTTATCCAAATATGATAGGGCTAATCCTCAAAGGCAAACTGAAACAATTCCCATCTGATAAGAATAATTACGATTAGCGTCCTGATTTAGAACGAGAGGATAGAATCTTAATTAGAATTACTAGAGCGTTCAGCAAAACGTCTATTCATTACCAACGCAGTTATGAAAGAAACAAGATTTGAGAGCAATTCAGCATGGTCTTTTGCCGCAACCAACCCAAGATCATCTGTCCGCTCAATAAAATCCTCCAGCAACTCATTAACCCTGTATTTAGGTTCACGTGTCCATTGAGTAATGGAACTAATCACGTGCTTGCGGTGCTGCTTGATATAGGCCCCAGCAGAAACCTCACTCCCTGAGGGCTCATGCTTGAAAAGTTTTTTCAGTTCATCATCATAATAATCAGGGAATGATTCAGCAAAGGCTTTTTGTTTTCGCCGGTAATAAGTACGCAGCTTGATTCGCAATGAACTTTCAACTGAAGGCCGATAAGGTTCTAGTTTTCCAGGATCTTTGCCGGCAATAGAACCCATAAGCTCATCAACATATTTTAACTTACGCAGTGCGGGCCAACCCTCGTACTCGTTAAGCCAATCCGAGCTTGGAGTTAACCATACTGCAAACGTTTCAGCCCAATCTTCATCCGGGTGCATTTGAGCATACCAATCATCCAAATGGATTACATAAGATTTACTGTAACGACGTGGCCGATAGGTCTCAGGGTATGTTTGAGAAGCGAGGCCAAAATAGTGCTGCCATTTTTTACGTCGTTGCAGCTTGTATGCATAGGAATAGGCATGGCCGGCCTCATGGCGGAGTAACTTCATGCATTCCTCACGTGTCCCACCTTCTACATCCAAAAGCATCTTCTTCTCGAGCTTTCTTAAACGGTCATCAAAAAGATAAAACGGAATAAAAATAGCCGCACAACCTTCCGGGCAAAACCACTCATCACCGATGTGACACCGAGGCATTAAACACAGGCCTTTAGCTTGAAGCTCCCTATAAAGCTGGTTCACACATTCGGCGACCTTCCCCTCCATCCTCAACCCCAAATCAGATATGCGACAATCGAGTAAACTCTCATCATCTAAACACCTCCATTCTGATGTGGAAATCATTACCATGGGAAAAAGATGTTTTTAATGCGGACAAAAACAGCGGCCAAGATAAAAAATGGATAAAGTTCTGAAAATCGTTTCCACAAGTAAAAGCAATGATTTAAAACTCGCAATTTATCATCAAAAGTGTAAAGTCTACCGTCGAATATCGGCACAAAGTTTATGGACTGCGTTAATGTCAGATTAAACGGAGAACTGATCCAGTTCGACTGTCCTAATTGTGGAGTTGATGCGGAAATCAACGAAGAAACTTTAACCCAAATCCGCTCAAATTTTGATGGGGCGGTCACCTGCCCCCTCCCCCAAGGTTGCAACTCTGTCTACAACGTACCAGCAGAGGAAACCATTAAAGATCTGAAAAGCAAAGCTGGGCAAACTGGAGTACATGGTGGAGGTGTCAACGACACTATCGGTCGGATGATCGATGAGGATGGAGAGACCGAACCAACAGAAGAAGATGCCATTGAGGAGGAGAAGCCCAAGCCGACAGGGCCTTTCAGATACGAATCTAAATCAGAAGAGGCCAGCGCATGGACAGAGGAGTTTGAAAATAAAAAATCGGAAAAATCTCAAAAGCCGATCACTTCACCACTCGCAATCCGGACCTTTAGAAACAAGGAATGCATCGTGCAAGGTCAGAATCGGTTTGACGATGTCGTATCCTCCTTTCTGGGAGAGATTGGAAAAGACAACGTTATATGCGTCTCACCCATCAATTATACTGACCCTCAAGACAAAAGCCCTGATTACGGAGTTGTTGTCTACTACCAAAACTTAGCTAAACAATCCAAGAGATCGGAACGACCTGAGAATGAATCCGAATCCAAACCTGCACCGGAACCGGTAGTCTGGAGAGACTAGTTGACTTATCACGGCCTAATTTTTTATTGTCTCGCTCCGGAATATAGAAAACGCATTATACTGTAGCTATGATGTTCCTGATGGAATTTGTAATCACCGATAACCTAACCAGAATCTTATTACTGGGATTGCTCTTGTGTTATCTGGGATGGAGCATCCTTCGCGATTACCGACTAGTTGACCACTGGGAGTACAAAGTCTGGGATATGCGCCGTGGGCAGGATTTAAAAGGTATCGAATATGAGATTACCAGAATGGAGGAACTGGGTGCAGACGGCTGGGAGTGCTATGAAGTTTTGCAAATCCCAAATGACGAAGGAATAGTTCAACGTGAGTACCATTTTAAACGTAAGAGAAGTGTTCTAATGCTTGGCTTCAAGAAACCGAAAACAGGCACTTCCACTGAAGTAAAAGCGGAACTAAAGAAGGGTTAGCAACCTTTTCCTCTTTAAGTTTTACCGCGCAGCTATTCAGGCTTAGCAGGCTCAGGCAACGGAGGCAAACCACCAGACGCCTTTAAGCTTTTAAATTCGGCGCGGGTAGCACCATCAACAGGACTTAACGCATTAAAATCCCAGTCGGAATTTGGCTCGATACTCGCAATAAAATCTGACGCTGTTCCCACCGATTTACCTTCGGAATCAAACAACTCAAATATCACTGTTACATCGGTTGTCGAAACGGATCCGCTATTTTCCACCCTGCCCTTTACTGAGCTGGTCCCCGTGTTTGGGTCAGATTTAATAGAAAAGGGGTAGAGCTTGAGAACGCCTTCCTCAGCAACTATTTTATTTGCATCAGCCTCCTCCTTTGCCTTCTCCTCCTGCTCTCTTTTTTCCTCCGCTTTCTGCAACTCAGCTCGCCACTCAAATTCTGCACTCGTTACTTCCAGTGCCAACTTTGAAACCTGTGAATTCAAAGTCGCGTACTTTCGGGTCAGCTCCATGGTTAAAGGCGCACCTTTAGGAAGAGCAAACAACTGGTCCCTTACAGCGGTTAATTCCCCGGTTAAATTTGCACGGGTAGAATTAAGATCCTGAAAGTTTCTGAACGCTTTCTGTACATCAGTTGCTGGCACTGTACTATTGCTTAGCTCCACACCCTTCGAGCCAGAAGAAAAACTGCAAGCAATTGGAAATAATAACACCAGAGCTGGCACTAAAGAACTGTACTTCACCACTTTATCTTACCCACTTTATACCAAGAAAACAAGCCTAGCCTGCTCATGTTCTTGTAACTGAACCGAGAATACTCCACTATCAACTCCATGTCTTCACGAATTGAGACCAACATCTCAGTCAATTGGCACCATCAGGTGCTTTTTACGCAAGATGTTTTCAATGCTGATAACTCTTCCCTGCGCGACACCCTAAAAGGCGAAGCCCAGAGAGCAGCACGTAAGACACTCATCGTGATTGATGAAGCACTTTCAAAAGCACAACCCACCCTCATAGCTCAGATTAAAGCCTATTTTAAGACCCATGCTGACACTCTGGATCTAGTCTGTGATCCGCTTGTGATGGAAGGCGGTGAACGCACAAAAAATTCATACTTTCACGTCAGCGAAGTACATTCCCATTTGGACAGGTATCATATTGATCGGCATTCTTATCTCATTTGCGTTGGAGGAGGCGCTTTATTGGACATGGTCGGCTTGGCTGCAGCTACTGCACACCGCGGCATTCGGCATGTTCGAATCCCTACCACTACATTGAGCCAGAATGACTCGGGGGTTGGCGTGAAGAATGGTATCAACGCATTTGGCAAAAAGAATTTTATAGGTACCTTTGCCCCTCCTTTTGCAGTGATCAATGACTTTCAACTACTCACTACCCTATCACCGCGTGATAAACGCAATGGCTATGTGGAGGCTGTTAAGGTAGCCTGTATAAGAGATCAAGAATTTTTCGAAGAGATAGAATCTAAAGCAGATGCCCTGAACCATTTTGAACCGGCCGCGATGCAGCGCCTGATCTTTCGGTGCGCAGAACTGCACACAAAACACATTGCAACTTGTGGCGATCCTTTTGAAATGGGATCAGCACGCCCCTTAGATTTTGGCCATTGGGCAGCACATAAGCTGGAACAAATATCTGAATACCGGTTAAGTCATGGGGAAGCAGTCGCTATAGGAATCGCGCTCGACTGCCTGTACGCTCAGGACATGGGATACTTAAAGCCAAAGGACTGCGACCGGATTCTACGCCTCCTTGAAAGGCTCAGCTTTAATCTTTGGAGTAATGACTTAGCGCATGAAGATGCAAGTGGCCAATTGGTTCTACTAGAGGGTCTTGAAGAATTCCGCGAACATTTGGGCGGACAGCTTACAATTACTCTCCTTAGATCAATCGGCGAAGGATTTGAAGTGAATGAAGTAAACTTACCCTGCATGCTTAATGCCATTCGCCTCCTAAATGAACGTTCTAAAGGTTCAGGCAATTCAAAGGTGATTAAGGCGCAAGTCTGAATCAAATGAACCGACTGGCCGTGATCAATGTAGTGGGGTTGTGTGATCGGCATATTGGCCCAAGTATGCCTTTTACTCAGGCCATGAAAAACTTAGGTCAACGGGCATTCATTAGACCTGCCTTTCCAGCAGTTACCTGCACTGCTCAATCCAATTATCTCACGGGTAAGAATGCCTCTATTCATGGCATTGTCGCAAATGGTTGGTACAATCGTGACTTGGCTGAAGTACAATTCTGGAAACAGCCCAACCAACTGGTCCAAGCACCAAAAATTTGGGACACGCTACGGGTATCCAAACCTAATTTTACCTGTGCAAAAATTTTTTGGTGGTTCAACATGTACTCAAGTGTTGACTGGAGCATTTCACCGCGCCCGATGTATCCGGCCGATGGCAGGAAAATCCCAGACATCTACACTTACCCTGCAAGTGTGCGTACGAAGATTGCCGAGGATTTAGGAGAATTTCCCTTTCATGGGTTTTGGGGCCCTGCCGCAGGTCGTAGTACTTCAAAAGGTACACCTGATTGTGCAAGCCGATGGATTGCCGAGTCAGCAATTTGGATCGAGAAAAAACACTCACCAACATTATCTTTAGTATATCTCCCACACTTGGATTACAATCTTCAGCGAGTAGGACCCAACGATCCATCGGTTAGCTCCGACTTACGGTTGATTGATAATATTATCAGAGATTTAGTCACGACCTATAAAAACCGGGGTGTAGAGCCAATCCTAATATCTGAATACGGAATCACCGAGTGTAATAAGGCAGTCCATCTAAACCGAATTTTTCGTGAGCAAGGATGGTTAACGGTAAGAGAGGAACTTGGCTTGGAACTGCTAGATGCTGGGGCTAGTAGAGTATTCGCGGTTGCAGACCACCAGATTGCTCATATCTATCTAAATGACTTTAAAATTAAAAATGAGGTGCAGGCCTTATTGCAATCCACCGAAGGTGTAGACACTGTAATGGACATTGATTCCAAAACAGAGAACGGAATTAACCATGCAAGAGCGGGAGATCTAATTGCTGTATCCGAAGAAAATGCATGGTTTACTTATTATTACTGGATGGAAGATGATCTTGCTCCTGATTTCGCGCGAACCGTGGATATTCATCGCAAGCCAGGCTATGACCCATTAGAGCTGTTTATCGATCCAAAAATCAAATTTCCTAAATCACGAATTGCTGCGCGACTTTTACAAAAGAAATTTGGATTACGAATGTTAATGGATGTGGTCCCTCTCGACCCGACATTGGTCAATGGCTCGCACGGATGCACCCCAAAAGATCGCGCCGACTGGCCAGTGCTAATTACCGGCAATAACACCCCTCTTAACTCCAATGAAATTGTGAATACAGATATTCACGATGTAATCATCAATTCTATGGAATAAATAGCATTTCGAAAGATAAGGCGTATACACAGACCCTAATTAGCCTTGAAAAATAGGTGGAATATGGTTTATTGTGTAGTGAAGGTGGTGAGCAAAAAATGAAGTTTATGCGTTTTACTGGACGAAGAACAATTATCTTGGGGGCCTTTGTCCCTCTGTTTCTTTTTACTATTTCAGCTGAAGCGGGAGCAGGGACACCTATCCCAAACGTTCCTGGCGCAGCCACTAATTCCATGCCGAGCGTAAGTACTAATAAACCTGCCCCTCCCACGAATATACCTGGTGGCTTGCCAGGCGGTATAGGCACGATAAACCCTAACCCAATGCCCCCAGGGGGAGTCGGCCTCCCAGGAGCACCATCTATCGACCCCACCACTGGAATACCTATTCCCGGTGGAGGTCTTCCTGGTGCCGGAGGAGCTATTCCTGGAGGGGGCGCAACCGTATCTACAAACTCACCGCAACCTCAGGTGCAAGAAATTGTAACACCTGAAATGATGGAAGAAGCAATGCGTGTGTTTGTCCGTGAGTCAAAGGTCATACGGGATGAGGCGGAAGCTGGAAACCCTCGTCAACAGCACAATCTTGCAGTTCTATACACATTGGGACTTGGTGTCCCCCTAGACCACCAAAAAGCATTTTCATGGTTTAACAAAGCAGCAAATGAGGGATTGGCAGAGTCGCAATTCAATGTAGCAATTGCACTTCAAGGTGGTTTGGGAACCAGAAAAGACATGGTGACTTCATATAAATATTATATCCTGTGTTCCTCACAAGGTTTGCCAAACGCAGCAGTCGCCAGAGATCATTTAGCACAATATTTAAACCGAGAACAAATTGAAGCAGGCCAGCGAATGGCTCGCGGTTTTTTAAGAAATCTTGAAAGGCGCAGATATTACAAGGACCTTAAGGAGCGCGAGACTAAAAGAATGCAAGCGATACTAGAGGGAAAGAATCCGAACGAATCTGAGAAACCATAGGTTTAATTATTATGCAGACTCCTCATCGCTTTGGGCGAGCTGTAATAAAATTGGGCTAATTAGTTTTCCCACTATGATCAATCGCGAAAGATGACCTTCCGAGAAGCCCGAACTAGGGCTAGTGTCTTCAACACATATCACGCCCATTTCTTCACACGAACCAATTAGCGGAACATAAATTCCTGCATTTGCGGAAATTCTCCTAACAGACTCCTCTTTGCTGACTTGCTTCCAAGCAATTGCTTGGCGCTCCTCAAGAGCACGGTGAACTAATATATCACTTATGATAGGCTTCAACGCCGGCTTATGCGCCATTAATTTAATCCGACCTAATCCTTTATCAATCGTATAAAAAGAAGCTCTTTCAGCTGCTGTAACCCATTTTGAAACTGAGTTAACAAACCAATTGGAAACCATATTAACATCAGAATCCTTATTGATCCTAGTTATCAAATCAGGGAGAAGTTTTAAAAATTCTGACGCCCCCTCTTCTTCATCTTGGAACGAATCTTCCAAAGAAACTTCGCAAGTTATTCGTATTCTTCCCATAGGGCTTTTCCGACTTTGAAATACGTCCTCTAAGTCAGATTTATTCCTCTTGCCCGGCTGAAAATACCTATAGCTATCTTCCTTATATACCGGATAGGAATCCATTTTTTCAAAGGCACCTTTAGTTGCTTTCTTAACTGAAGGTATTTTACTAGTTTCGTACTTAAAGGATGGATCGTCGCCCTTTCTTGAGTGTTCTGCGCAGTAATAAAACTTTAGCTGACAATCCCCAATTTGTACCACATCCTCTGGCCCGATAACACGCGCACCGGTTAGGCCTTCCCCATTGACCGATGTCCCATGGGTACTATTTTCGTCTTTGATCCAGCAAATCTCACGGGTTCTCCATACTTTAGCATGAACTCTGGACACGTTTAAATCTTCGCTTAAATCAATATGGACTTCACGCTCAGGATGATTCCTGCCGATATATATTTCCTCCAAATTAAAAACGGATTTATTTTTCCCCCCTCCAATGAACACTTCAGCATGAATGCCTTGCTCATCGCTTCTTGAAGCACTACTTCCAATAGAAAAGCAAAGACTATGATTTCCAATTGCAACTTGTGTATCCGACTCCAGTAAAACGGTATCATTTATGGCCGAACCATTGACAAAAGTCCCCCCACTGCTACCGAGATCTTTCAAGCACAAAACTCCATTCTCCTCCCATACCTGAGCATGAACGCGCGAAACGGAGTCGTCTGGGCTCAGATCGACATGGACGTCCCTTTTTTCATTAGGCCGCCCAATAACGACCTCATCTTGGTTTACCGAAATACTCCGGACTTCCCCACCTTGCCTGATTTTCACCTCAATCATGCAGAAGGAGATTGTCGAGCCTAAGGCATAATAGTCAACACCGTTTGAGTGTCGACTTGAGTACTATTTTCTTCTAATTTTGATCAAAGAAAGAATGAGCTCTCCTGAGTTTTGCATTAGCATCCAGCACCAGAACGGAGAATTAGTAATTCAACATCCTTTGACTTTTGGTGAATATACCATCGGAACGGCAACGGATAATTCTATTCAAATTGAAAGCGAACACGTATCCAGATATCATGCAAAATTATCGATATCTGAAGCCTGTTTGACCTTTGAAGATTTAGGCAGTTCCAATGGCTCATTGATCAACGGCATCTCTGTCGTACAGCCAACAACTATTAATACAGGACAAACTGTTCAGATAGGTGACTTATTTTTAACTGTACAAATAAACCAAAAAATCATCTCACCTTTAAAGCTACATAACTCTGACGACATGGTTGGAAGTGGGCGTTACACCCTTAAACAGGAAATTGGGCGTGGCGGGGGCGGAGTTGTATGGCTTTCACACGACGAGCATCTGAACCAAGCGGTCGCCTTAAAACTTTTGCCGGTAGAACTAGAAAATGATCCGGTCGCCCTCAATGACCTTGTTGGGGAAGTCCAAAAAGCACGATTGCTCTCTCATCCGAATATAATTCGAATCCACGACTACATCCGAGTGCAGGATGAAATCCCATTTGTTTCAATGGAATTTGTTGATGGATCAGATTTAGGCACTTTGAGGAATCAGCAGCCTAATGGTCTATTCACTTGGGAACGACTTGAAGGTCTGGTAAGCCAAATGTGCAATGCACTCGAATACGCCCACCAAGAGCAAATCATTCATAGAGATTTAAAACCGGCCAATATGATGATCACCCGGGAAGGAAATCTCAAACTCGCTGATTTCGGCATAGCCGCAAGAACATCAGAAAAATCACCCCAAGCAAATATGGAGGGAGATGCGAGTGGCACCATGGTATATATGAGCCCACAACAAATGCGAGGAACCATGCCTGCACCAACCGATGATATCTACGCTCTTGGTGCAACACTATACGACTTGCTGTCTACCAAGCCTCCTTTTTTTGAAGGTGACATATACCAACAAGTACAGAAAAACCAAGCTCCTAGCCTTTCCATGCGACTGCAGGAATTTAACATTACTAACAAGATTCCTTCTCACGTTGAATCAGCCATCATGAAATGTCTGGAAAAAGAACCTTCAGACAGACCAAAGAACATTAAGGAACTATCTGATCTACTTCACCCTGGAGCAGAACCTCCGCCGCCGCCAATCTCACCTCCTGAACACATTCCTGAAATGGAATCCGTTCTGGCTGAACCCATTGAAACCACCCAAAAGTTTCTGGAGGAAAATATCCCTACAACAGTTAAATCATGGTGGTTAATTCAAACGCCTCAAAAAAGAGACATTATTTTAACTGGCATAATAATTTGTCTGTTAATTCTAGCCGAATTTTTGTTTGCGAAACAGCCATTTAATAACCCGAAATTTTTCCTGCCTTGGTAAGGGACAATTAAATGCTTCCATCATTACCCCAGTAGAAATATATTAGAGCACGTGGACCGGCCCCTGTACCAAATCGATACCCAAATTGAAGAACTGCAAGCACTCTTGCCTAAACTCAAAAGAGCTTCTCAGGACAGTCATGACGCATCCGATTCCGGGTGGTGGATTACAATGGCCGGAAATGCGGGCGGCACAGCACTGGCTGTTACTGCAGGAAATCAAGCTCACGAAATAGATCAGCTGATCTCGCAAATTGAGCGAAAATTGGTCTTGCTACGTGCGGCGCGAATCAAAAGGCATACAACCGATTCCGCCTAGGTAATTATTTCATACTTTGGCGACACACTCGCATCATATTGCCCCCAATAATCTTGCGTATCTCTTCATCCTTATACCCTCGTTGCACTAACCCCACGGTAAACAAGGGCCAATTAGTCCAGGCAATACTTAAACGAGCTTGCGGCTGAGGCCGCAAGCTGCCCGCGGGCCAAAAGTAGCGCCAAGCAGTCCGCGACCGAGGTAGTTTTGGTATCTTGGCTGACTCCCCGGATTGATTGCGAGACACATAGGTTGTATCGGTGCCTATCCCAACGTGATTGATATTGGTCGTCTTGACTACATGATCAATGTGATTGAGAAATGCACTAATGTCGCCAGGATTCCCCAGAAAACTCGGAATACAAGCAATGCCGGTGAGGCCACCAGTATCAGCAATGGCTCTGATCACCTTATCAGGTTTGCCACGGATGTGTTGATGCAAATCGGCTGCACAACTATGGCTGGCGAGCACAGGCTTCTCTGAAATTTTCGCTGCCTCTAAACTTGTCCGCCACCCTGAATGGGCACAGTCAGGGATTACTCCTATCCGATTCATTTCTTTAACAACTGTCTTTCCAAAATCGCTGAGACCTGCATTTCCCGGCTCAGCACATCCATCACCAATCATATTCCGGCGATTATAGGTCAGGTGGAGCATCCGCATCCCAAGGTTGCGGAAAACCATCAGATAACGCAGCTCATCGGGCACACTAATCCATTGTTGTGTGAGAGGAACTCCGTTGCCAGTAAAGTAAAGACAATGTTGACCCGATTTCTTGGCCGCCAGAATGTCAGCCGTAGTGGTGGCCTTGTTTAAAAAACCCTTCAAATGATCAGTCACGTAAGTGAAATTAGCCAAGCGCTTAATCAGACGTAATGGAGCCTGACCTTCCTCGCCTGCATTCTGAAAAAGGCAAGTCACCCCACTAGCCTTCCAAGCTTGTGTAAACTCCTTACGTTCCTCAGCGTCATCAACACAACGAACCATCATCATCCGCTCTCGCGCATCCTTGATCTCAATGGCTGATGCATTCTCACTCGCTAATTTTGCGAGCGCCTTTCCATCTACCGCACAGCGTGGAGCAAAACTATATGTATCAAACACAATCGATTCCTCATGCAGCTTGAGTCCACGTTCAAGTTGCGAGGCAGTTGGTTTGAGAACCGCCAACGCAGCTCGTCGGGATTTCTGAATAACTTCATTTGCCTCCCATGCCTCCGCACCCTTCAATCGAGGTAAAAAAAGTAAGGGACAGGCAATAGCCCCGGTCTTAAGAAAATCGCGTCGGGTTGAATTCATTTTCATACCAAAGTTTAAACACGATCCAACAGATTACCAGTTCATGTTAACTGATGATAAGATTAAGGGATTTTAGATCGCAAATAATAGATGATTAAATTTCTTGAGTACTCAAGCTTGCTTGGTTGCCGTGCCAAAAGCTAGTCTGGTGAATAAATTTTGACATCAACTTTGCATATATCACGCAGATCAATTGCTTAGGCGCTGGACCAACATGCGAACATTGATTAATCCTTATACAAAATACGCACCGAAACGTCAGGCGCTATTTACATGTCTTTTGCCATTAATCGTTGGATTTGGCTGCTCAACCACTTCATCGGTACAACTCCTTGAAAAGGACAGCCTCGCTCTTAAAAAGTTGGTCACAACTGAGAATTTCACTCTTTCAGCCAGTGAAATTGTTGATCGCGCCAGAGAAAACGGAAAGATTAGAGAAAACTCAAACAATTTACCCATATTTTCATTCCTCCGGAAAGTTACAATAACAAAGCCTGTTGACGTAAATGGAACAGTGAACGAGAAAATCAAGACTTATAAAGCTTACACAAACAACCGTGATCAAACTCTCATCAAGGTCGATGGACGAGAGCCAACAGAAAAAGAAATTGAGGAAGACCGAAAAAGGAACCTAAAACGACAACGGCAATATCTAGATCGAAATAACAAAAAAAATTCCGATAGAATTATTTCAAATAACATAGAAATCTATAAGGAAAAATTCATTCCAAGGTTAATCGGCTACGAATCGATCAACAATCGCCCGGCCTATATTGTTCAACTAGTGCCAAACGCCAAACACCGGCTAAAAAACAACACTTCAGACCGGATTATGAACCAGATGCAGATTAAAATTTGGGTGGATCAAGAAGAATTCCAAGTATCTAAAATGGAGGCAAAATTAGTTGAACCCGTAAAAATGTTTGCTGGAGTAATCGGCTCGATTAACTCTGCCTACATTCTTTTGGAACAAAAACGACTCACTCCTAAAATTTGGGCTGATTATAAATTGGAAGCAGACTATGATATTAGAATTATAATCGCCAAGACTAGAGGTAAAATAACAAGCCATTCGTCGGGCTTTAAATTAATACCCATTAAAAATAAATTAAAACCTTAGAGCGTATTACCGCTGATTCAGAAATTTATTTCGATTAGAGCTGCAAACTTGCAATGTAAGTAATACCATTGATTCATGGAATTATTCTTGAATATCCTCTTAGTGATCCTAGTTCTCATCCTATTGGTTAGCTTATGGAAGGCAGTTAGCATTTTAGACCAATTAAATTCAAATATTAAACGCGCCCTAACGGATATTGATCAAATAAAAATATACACAAGTAACGCTTCGGAAAAGATTGGAAACCTTCAGGATGGAGCCAACGATTTTGCCAAAGAACTGGGCCCTTTTTTTGCCGGCGGCAGAGAACTTATTGACGATATTTTAAGAAATAAAAGAGAAGCCGAAGCGGCAAATAAACAAGCCCAATAAAGCAGTTAAACAGCAATCTCGACCGGGTTTCACTAGGTTATAGCCTGATCTTAAGCGTTTGTAGGATTTTAGATGACTAAGGCATCAGTGCATAACTGCAAAAACAATTCCTGTGAACTAATTTAAGCTGAAGCTATTTGGTAGGAACGCTAGGGTCAAATAATGAAATATGAATGGATTGCTCTTTTCTTGTTTTTGCTTTGGATGATCCACAAGGACTATCAAATCTTTAAACTAAAACGGACAATGTTAGAGCTAAAAAACAAGCAAGCTCACGATTGTGAGAAGTCCCTTGAGAGGGACAGCGAAATTATCACAAGCATCTTCATTGCCGACTGGCCAGAACATAAAACCCCCGAACCGGTCAGGCGGGCTTTTGATAATATTGTGGCAGAACAAACCGCCGCGTCGCCGGAAGTTGAATAAACAGAGCTACAGCCTAACAATTAGGCTGGCTCAAATCCTTTACGGTAATTCCGCTTCACGATTGTCTTGTTGGCCGGTTCATGGTTGGTAAATCGATAGTTCTTAGCATCCCAACGGAGTTCCTGACCTGGGAAACGGGTGGCTTTAACTGCTAAAAGTGCTGGCTCAGTAATCCGTGAGCCAATTCCAAATGGAGTCCAAAGCGGTTTTTCTTTCCCGAGACAGCAATCTGCCCAGTCATGCCAGTGATTGCGTGGCTCCACCTTGGGCATCGGTTCATTTTTCACCTCTTTACCTTTACGGAAAATCTTCATTTTACCACTCGGCTCCAGAAGCAATGCCCCTTCAGTGCATATGACTAATGTCCGATTCGAGCCTTCTTTTAAGTGCGGCAAACCTAACGAGGCCCATGATGGGTTTATACCGTTGTCATTGTAATACATCACGAACTTATCTCGAGCGAAGTCACCACCTCCCGGGTAAGTGATAGTACTTTGGTTGTATGCTGAATGCGTGTCATTTGAAGGACGGATCGTATTGGTCTGGACCGACTCTGGATCAGGCATCTCATAAGCAAAATAAAGTAGATCAATCAGATGACAACCCCAGTCAGCCAATTGGCCTCCACCGGTTTCCCAGTAGGTACGCCATTTTCTTGGGGCAATATGAGGACTGTACGGCATCGCATTTTGAAGCGGACCATTCCATAAATCCCAATTTAGATTAGAGGGTACAGGCTGAGACTTAGGTAGCTCTCGCCATGGTGAGGAAAAATAATGACCATCCGAAACTGTCCCTGTCCATACATGAGCCTCAACTGGTTTACCCAATTGGCCCTTTTTAAGGATTTCGACAGCCTGCATTCGGCCAGTGTAACAGGCCCGTTGATTGCCCATTTGGGTATATAGGTTCGGTCGCTTTGCCAGCACTTCACGAATAAGGCGTAATTCATCTAGTTGATGCACAAGCGGCTTCTGTCCGTAAACATGCTTACCCGCTTCTAAGGCATGAGTCATCATCGGAGCGTGATGGTGATCAGGCGTATCAACTATCACCGCATCAAATTCATCAAGGTGTTTCTCAAAAACCTCACGGTAGTCTCTAAACTTCTTTGCCTTTGGAAACTCCTTCCCAAATCTATTCAATGGGTTCACATCCACATCGCATAGGAATGCAAATTCCACCTTCGAATGATTCTTAAGATTTCCGCGTTGCATCCCGCCAATCCCTCCTACTCCAATGTGCAGAACACGGAGATTACTGTTCTTATTGGCTGCAGCACGCATGGTAAAAGAAGGTAAGGCAACTGCAGCACCCAGTGCAGCACTGGCCTTCAAAAAATGACGCCGGTTTGAGACTTTTGTTTTAGGACCCATGTCTTCAGAGATCATGAAAAAAATTTTAATCATTAACTGCCCAGTGAACAGAAAATTTTTCATTAAACTGGATTTTAGACGACATCTATTGTCATAACTTGGATAACTAACATTCATTTACCCACGACAAACTGTCTTTGATGGTGTATATATCTAAAAAATGATAAAAAGATTCTTATTACTTCTAAGTGCAATAGTGATAATGGGCTGCAGTTCAGTAAATACGCTTCAGGAGGAAGGCACCGATGAATATTGGCCTTATGGAGGCATCCGAAATATTAACGAAACTTATTCGGAAGAAAAATGGGGTAAAGCACGCTATCCTGCCATGATCGTAGATGCGCCCTTCTCTTTCACATTTGATACCGTAGGCATACTTTGTCACCCCGAGGTATGGCTTGCTTTTCTGGAAGCCTCTGCTGACTCCGGGTTCTATTATCTTTTTTTTGACTGAACAATTACACGTTCTTTTCAATCTTAGGTTTGCCTCTTCAGCCCAAGAGGATTATTTTGCGTTATGAAGCTTACCCTCTTAATTTGTCTATTTGCACTACTGGGCATTTCCTGCGGAAAACAACCTCCTCCCGATATTAATGAAAATTCTTCGGGAAATCCGGCCTCCGCCCCAGTGGATTATCTGGGCGCAGTAAACAAGGGGCGCAAAAAGGCCATTACTGATTCTGCTTTAATGCAGGTGAATGGAGCCCTTAATCAATTTAAAGTTTCTAACTCCAGATCCCCGGCATTCCTAAACGAACTCATTACTGAAGGCCTTCTCAGAGAGTTACCTGAATTGCCGGCTGGCACAAAGTGGACCTATAACCCACAAACTGGACAAGCATCTATCATTCCAGCTAAATAAACAACTTGATCCAATAGTTGATATATTAGCGCCTTTACCAAGGAAGTATTTCCAATCGGTACAACAACCAGCCGACCCACAGGACGAGTATCAGATACATAAAGGCCCACGATTTGGTGAGCGGGAAATACTTATGAAGCACCTCGAATTTATCGTGGTACCAATCGGTAAAAAACCAAGCGACAACGTTTGACCCGACACAATCCAGTAAAACTAAATACCATATTGTTGCCTCTATATTAATGGCCATGGTATTGGTAAGCAAAAGAGGTAATCTTTATTTTTCCTGAATCAGGTTCGGACTCTTTTTAAGCATCACTTTGGAGAGCTCTTGGGCTTTGGTAATTTGTTCAGGGGCCATATCTTTGGCCAAGATGGATTTATTTTTTTCGGCATTATCACTCCCATTTGAAGCAGCAATATTCCACCATGCGTAAGCGGTTACATAATTTTTTTCTACCCCTTGTCCGTTGGCGTACATTGCTCCGAGGTTGCTTTGTGAATTTGGGTCTGCCTTATTGGCAGCTTTCTGAAACCACTTAACCGCCTCCTTGTAATCCCGCTCTATTCCTTTGCCATTTTTATACATTATCCCAAGGTTGTTTTGCCCTCCAGCATTTCCTTGATTGGCAGCTTTCTGGTACCACCCAACCGCTTTCTTGTAATCCTGCTCCACTCCTTGCCCAAATTCATACATCCTCCCAAGGTTGGCTTCGGCTCTAGCATTTCCCTGATCGGAAGCTTTTTTGTACCACTTAACCGCCTCCTTGTAATCCTGCTTCATTCCTTGCCCCTGTTCATACATCCATCCAAGGTTGTTTTGCCCTCCAGCATTTCCCTGATCAGCAGCTTTCTGGAACCATTTAAGCGCTTTCTTATAGTCCTGATCGACAACCAACCCATAAGCATAATACGTCCCAAGGTTGCTTTGAGCAGTTGGTTCCCCCTTATCAGCAGCCTTATGATACCACTTAAACGCTTTCTGTGGGTTCTTTTTCACTCCCACACCATAAGCATACATGCTGCCAGCGTATCTCTGTGCAGTTGCACACCCAACCATAGTCACAGCGATCAATAGTAAAACGCGTTGCTTCATACCCCAACCCTACCCTCCTAAAGGATTCCCACGCAAGACAGCAGTCTATGCTGGAAAACTAGCCACCAAAGTTTACTATTTGGGCTAGTGCAATTGGATGATCTACAGGTGATAGGCGATCAACTGGCTCTTAAATGGAAGGACGGTGATGAACAGTTCATTGCACTGGAGCAATTGCGCAATGCCTGCCCCTGCGCCTCGTGTTGCGGCGAAGTAGATGTTATGGGCCGAATGCACAAAGGCCCTGATGCCACGTTAAATGAAGCCAGCTATCAGGTAAACCAATTGCATATGGTAGGGGGCTATGCAGTCCAGATTTTCTGGAAAGACGGCCACAGTGGCGGTCTCTATTCTTTTGATTTACTTCAGCAAATGTGTCCTGAGAATTGAATAAAATCCACGCAACTCGAGGGAAATTTACGCACCAAACAGGCCAAACATTTTAGCCTGCTAATAATTCCAAAACAAAACCGTTAAAAATTCGCAATCTAAAGCGCATTGACTCTTGGCATTTATATTGCTCAAGTAACATTGGAATGGATGGGTTATTCACCATTCTTAAACAGAAACTGAAACGATCGATAAAATCATGAAATACACTATCAAAGGTTTTAGACTGTTGGATGTGTTGGCGGTGGTTGCCATTATTGGAATTGTTGCCTCCATGATCTACGATATGTACCGGTAAAAAGCTTCTGACTTGGCACGGTAATAGGCAGCTTCGTGTTTGCCTTACCCACTGGAGAGGAACTTGTTTTGGGTGGTAAAACCCGCCTGTCTTATTCGTGTTTATCCTTAAGACTGGATAAACATACCCACACGGCGATAACGTGGGGTTTCCATGAAAAACTTAGACATGAAAAGCCTCAGCATTGGAGTCGTGCTGAGCTTAATTTTCTTTCTCGGTGTAGGCGCAACCAGTAAATCTGATGTTGGCAAATGGGATAAAAAGCAGGAATGGCTAATTGTCTCACGAGATAACTTACAGAAGGCTAACTTGCTTAAGGGGATATCAACCAAGCAGGGCAACGGAAAAATGTTGTATCATTTCAAGGCCACCCCAGGCTGGGAACCTTTCGGTGCAAATGATCTTTATTTTCGTAAGCGCATTAAATAATGCCATCCATTTTGAACTACCAAGCAACCCTCTTTTAATTGCACACCTTTAAAAACAGGTAAACCAGTTTTCCAAGCTACATCAACTTTGAGATCATGAAAAAGGTGGTTTATATCCTATGCGCACTGGCACTGACTGCATTGCTTTTGGTCGGCAGCTGCACTGGACTCTTTTTCTATGTGAAAAATCAGGAGGAAGATGTCATGGCCGAATTACTGAACGAGAAAACCATTCTGCAGGAGCACCTAGGGATGATTGAGAATGTTAATGTAGACTTAAGCGCTCAAGACAAACGTTCCCCCAATGGAGGACTTATGATTATGTCTCTGCAAGGTACAAAAAACTCCGGCACCTTAACCTACGGCGAGATTTCAGAAGGCAACCAAATTAAACCAATAATGGAATTGAAACTGGCCGATGACACCCTAATTGATCTGAATGGAAAACTTGAAATCATGGGTTGGGGCACAGAAGAAAACGCCACACAACCTGTTACATCAGATAGAGAGCCCTAGATCCGGAAATAATCCATGAGTTATTTAAAACCACAACTACATGAAGGAACTTACGTGTTTACTTCAGTGTCGCTGGATACGCCTATTAGTGAACTAAATGTTGTGGCATCTGTGCGAGAATCTGAAGGCCTAACACTTGTGCTTTCTGAACAAGAAGCCTCGCAACGTGGGTTCGACATTCATTTTCGCTGTAGATGGATTACCTTGACTGTCCATACGGCATTGGACTCGGAAGGCTTAACGGCATTATTTTCTCATGCTTTAGCCAGGGAATCCATTGCCTGTAATGTTATAGCAGGAACTCACCACGATCATATTTTTGTCCCCAAAGAAAAAGCTGAGAAGGCACTTCAGTGCTTGATGAAAATTCAACCCTAAAACACGGAAGCCACTTCGTGCTCGTAATTTGTGTTCAGGGCGGCAGCATGAAGGCGTATGAAAACATATAAATCCAAATTAAACATAAATTTTAATGATTACATGAGGCCAATAGTTCTTTGGTGCTTGGCCATAGTGCTGACTTTAGGTTTTGCGGCTATACCATTTCAGCTTTGGCTTGCTAAACTACTTTTAGATAATTGGGAAGTAGAAGTCCTAGAGGGCTGATTCAGACTCGCCATACGGGTTCGGGGCGGTAGAGTGAAGGCATATGAAAAACATCGACGTTAAATCCCTTATCATTGGCGCATTATTAGCCACTGCTATCTTCCTAGGGGTGATTTTCGTCTCGCGCGTAATGGCAGCTGGCGCATGAAGGACTTAAATAATAAAGGCCGAGGAGATTTATGGAGGAAGAGGATAAGTCGGTAAATGAAGAACCCCGCACGCACGGTTTTTGGGAAAGCTGGTATATCCAACTAAAAATGTGGTTTTGTGGTGGCGCTATCCTTGTTGCCCTATACATATTTAGCTACTTAACGGGTTGTGATGTCATCTCGATTTTTCTTTGAGTTCCGTGATGAACCCCCCCGATCAGTTTCAGACTCGCCATTCGGGTTCGGGGCGATAGGTGAGGGGTATTAAATTTGTGAAAGAAGACAAATGACAGTTTATATTATCGTTGTAGTTCTTGTCATCATTGTTGGAAGTTTGTGGCTTTGGGGTCCTGCAAAAGTTTTTGGGAAAGTTTTTGGAACCCTCTTTTTTTGGTGGTTAGATAGTGATGATAATTGATCACATTAGAAAACAGCAACATCATGAAAAAGGCCGAGCAGATTCAGACTCGCCATTCGGGTTCGGGGCGGTAGCGTTGGGGGAGTGGAAGAACGTATTGTATCAATCGGAGCAATAATTTTAGGCGTAGTAGGGCTTTTGATCAATTTTAACGCCTACAAAACAGGCAGAATGTACAGTCGTAAGAAATATTATCTTCGCGACGAATCTCCGTTTGGTTTTTGGTGGAGACTTATAGTATGGGTGTTAGCGTCGGTGGTGTTTATTATTCTTGGGCTAGCCTCTATTATTTCAGGTGAAAAGGTTTTTATCTAAAACCCCCGAGCAGATTCAGACTCGCCATTCGGGTTCGGGGCGGTAGCGTGGGGGCACATGAAAAACATCGACGTTAAATCTCTCCTCATTGGCGCACTCCTCACCTCGACTATTTTCCTCGGCGTGGCTGCTGCAGACGTCAAAGGAGCCAAAACAGAGGAAACAGGCGTAACAGTGACGTGGAGAGAAGACTTTGGAAAGGATCCAGTTCATGGATTCCCCACCCAGCACGGAAATAAAGGATGGGAACCATTCGCAGTCAGCAATGATGGAAAGAAAGTTTTCTACCGCCACCATTACAAATAAAAACTCCAAATCCAATTCAGACTCGCCATTCGGGTTCGGGGCGGTAGTGTGGGGGTATGAAGTTTCAAAAAGCGTTCACCCTTATTGAACTATTGGTTGTGCTTATGTTTCTCTCCGGATTTTGGCTTATCACGCTGCCAATATGGGTCCCTTTAATAGAGCTCTTGCATGAAATTAGCCGATGGTAAGGTGCAATGGCGGCAGTATGGATACCGATGCGGATCTCTTATGGCGGTGCAGGCGTGGTTATTAAAAAAGGCCGAACAGATTCAGACTCGCCATTCGGGTTCAGGGCGGTAACGTGGGGGAATGGCCGGAGCTAATAAGACTGGTGTAAATAATCCAGATCCGAACAAACCGTGGTGTTCCAAGTGTCGGGGTCACACTGAATTTACAGAGGAGGAGGGAACCCGCTCTTCTAGCGAGGGGTCTTATACTGTAACAATTAGAAAATGTGTAGAGTGCAACAAAGAAATATATGTCCCTTACGCAAAGAAGGACGGTTTTCTACATATGACTATAATGTGTTTTGCTGTTTTTATAGGTTTCTATTTATTACTTTTATACATATCGGATTTGAGCGGCGATGAATCCGAAAAAGAAGCTATTGGATTTTTGATAAAAACTCTTCCTGTTATTTGTGGTGGTTCGTGGCTCTATTTTACTATTTCGAGTGGACTCTTCTACCTCAAGTGGAAAAGGTGGGCTACGGAACTTGGTTGGAGCAAAAGCGAATAACCCCCTGTTAAATCACCCCGCAAAAAAAGAGGGGGTGTTATAGTATACGCGGTCCGTTGGGGGGGGTGGTGGGTATCCCGTGGTGGGTCTTCTGATCTGAATTATACACAGTCAAACTTCACCGGACTTGTTGTTACTTTCGTTGTGACTTTGCCTTTAAAATTGAATCTAAATTCAAAGCACTACGGAAAATCAGTGCTATTAAGAGATGGTGCGCACTGCTGGATTTGAAGCGTCTCTGCACTTTTCACCCCTTTAAAAAGCCAGTTCCCCAAAGAAAACGCAAGCTGCTATGATCGGCGACGGTCTGCGACGATATGCGACGGGACCAAAGCGGGACCAAAACGGGACCAATTCCATGCCACGATTCGTGTGCTAGAATAGTTGAATGGAACCGGATCCAAAACGCATCGTCGTCAGGTACAAAAAACTTGGCCGAGAGCGTGTGCTTGGACTGGCGGATCTTGATACCTACGAGATACTGATAAGCCCTCAAGGACTTTCACGGGGAGGAATGAGGGCGGCAAATTCAGGTTTTACATCAGGAAAGGGGCAAGTAAGGTTTGAGGTATGGCTATGGGCGAACCAGTGGACCCCGTCAAAGTGAAGAGGAGGGGTGCTATAGTCGGGATTTTTATCTTAGGATATGCTGCTATATACTTCATCAAGCTCACCATCCTAGAATCTTGGGCTGTTTACCTGCCTCTTTTTCTAGGCACACTATTTTTTATCCGTCACATATATCACTGGGGATTTAAGTAGCTCAGCGCCAAGGATCAACAAAGCCAGAACCCTTCATTGGTGTTGGCCTGGCATAACTACCCTTTCACTGTGGACCATTTTGCTTCGAACCGTCACCGCAGAACCGCAGCAGAACCGTCACGGTATCCAGCAGAACCGTCGCAGCTTGCAAACACCTTGCAAGCGGGACCAAAGCGGGACCATTTCGCCCTGTTTTGTTTGGTTTTGGAAAGGTGCTGAAGCGAGCAAGCCCAGCTTTGCTTTGATTATCAATGGAAATTGATAATGGTGCGCACTGCTGGATTTGAACCAACGACCCCATCGGTGTGAACGATGTGCTCTACCACTGAGCTAAGCGCGCAAACAGGCAAGAAGCTACCGCTGTCACTTTGGATTTCAAGCGTTTCCTAACTTCACGAGCGGGCTGATTTCACGCTGCACAATCGTTTCGCGTTGAGCCCATGTTTCATCTAGGCCCGGACAATCCAGATTAAAATGTAATCCCCTACTCTCAGGCCGCTGCAACGCACAGGCAATAATGAGCTCTGCGACCTGCGCAATATTACGCAATTCCAATAGATCCGCTGTCACCTTGAAATCCCAATAATATTGCCGAATCTCCTCACGTAAATTTTCAATGCGTGACTGCCCACGCAACAGACGTTTGCGAGTACGCACAATACTCACATAATCCCACATACAGCGGCGCACCTCATCCCAGTTATGACTAACAACCACCAGCTCGTCAGGATCTTCTGCCTGCCCTGATTGCCATTGCGGCATCTTGACTGTCACATCCGGCTGACGGTCCTCCAACACATTCATGGCTGCCCGATGCGCACACACCAATCCCTCCAATAGTGAGTTGCTCGCCAACCGGTTGGCTCCGTGTAATCCGGTGCTTGCGACTTCGCCCACTGCATAGAGACCGGGTAATTCCGTGCGCCCATCCACATCAGTTTTCACACCACCACATTGATAGTGAGCAGCCGGCACAACAGGAATCGGCTCCTTGGTGATATCGATTCCGAACTTAAGACAGGTACGATAAATATTCGGGAACCGATCCATAATAAAGGGCGCCGATTTATGGGTAATATCCAGATGCATATGCCCTGCCCCCGAACGCTTCATCTCACTGTCTATAGCGCGTGCCACAATATCGCGCGGAGCAAGATTGGCCATAGGATGGGCTGCATCCATGAATTCATTCCCTGCCAGATCTTTTAGTACCGCACCCTCCCCCCGCAGAGCTTCGCTTACTAGAAATGACTTGGCCTGTGGATGGTAAAGACAAGTAGGATGGAATTGAGTAAATTCCATGTTGGCAATGGGTGCACCCGCCCGGTAAGCCATTGCCACTCCATCACCCGTCGCAATATCAGGATTGGTAGTATATAGGTAAACCTTTCCGCTCCCGCCCGTTGCCAAAATAACATGTGGAGCACTAAAAGTTTCCACTATTCCGTTTTCACGATTGAGCACATACGCCCCTACACATCGATTCTCAGTATCTCCTCCAAGTTTAGCTGTGGTAATGAGGTCGATTGCAAAGTGATCTTCAAAAACCGATACATTGGGTGCGCGTTCCAACGCTGCCAAAAGCGCACGCATCACTTCCCTTCCCGTCGCATCTTTAGTATGCAACACACGTCTTTTGGAATGACCGCCTTCCTTACCCAATGAGTAAACGCGTTCGCCGTCTGCGGAAGTTGTCTCCTCCCGTGTAAAATCCATCCCCAGCTCAATCAACTCATGAACCCGATCCGGGCCTTCTTTAACTACCCTCCGAACCACTTCCTCACGACATAACCCAGCCCCAGCCCTCAAGGTATCGGCTACGTGTAACTCAATTGAGTCTGTCGTCTTGGTAACTGCGGCAATGCCTCCCTGAGCATATTGGGTGTTGGCCTCAGAAAGATGCTTTTTGGTGACGACAGCAACCCGCCCTTGACCCGCCACCTTCAAGGCAAAGGTGAGGCCTGCGATACCACTCCCAATAACGATGTAGTCAAACTGTTTCACTATAACAATCCATTATCTATAAGACGAACTGGGCCTATCTTTGCCGCTAACAAAATTCGGCTCCCTTTCTTTACTGTCTTGAGTGGATTCAGGTTAATTGTGTCCACAAACTCAATATAGTCAACCTGTGCATCAGGCTGTTTTTCTATAAAACGTTTTAATTTACGTTTTATATCAACTGCACGTGACCCAAGCGACTGCCGGGACAATTCGATGGCACGCGACAAGACAGTTGCTTGATCTCTAAGATCACCCGTTAAAAGTACGTTCCTTGAACTCATAGCCAATCCATCTGCTTCGCGTACTGTAGGTCCGACTAAAATTGAAATAGGGTAATCCAAGTCCCGTACCATACGCTTAATCACCGTCACCTGCTGAAAATCCTTTTCCCCAAATACAGAAAAGTCCGGCAGCACCAAATTAAAGAGTTTGGCGACTACGGTCATCACTCCTGCAAAGTGACCAGGTCGATGCAATCCTTCCAAGCGAGTGGTTAAATCATCCTCCTTAACCCCTGCACTGACATCTTTCTCATAAAGAGTATTGGGAGCAAATACCATATCAACTGATTCTTCACGGCATAGCTTTTTGTCCGCACTCAAAGTTCTAGGATAATCTTTAAGATCTTTAGGATCATTAAACTGCTTTGGATTTACATAAATACTCACCACCACAATACCATTAGTTTTCACTTTTTTGCGCGCCATATTAATCAGTCTTCTGTGGCCATCATGCAGAGCCCCCATTGTTGGAACCAAAACCACACGCCTCCCTGCTTTGCGCCAAGCTATTGCCTGACGCTGCATTTTCTGGGAATCGGTAATTGTTTTCACGCGACAAAAAAAGGGCCGGCTAACCGGCCCATTTCGTAAAATCCAGGCAAACTATTCTTTGATCTGAATGGTTTTGTTTTCCGGCAGCTCGTGCGCGCAGGGCTGGTCTGTTGGAGCATCTGCCTCAGCGTCAGTAGCTTGGACAATGTTGTTGGCCAACATCCACGATTCCACTTCGTCTCCACTCACATCAGCCAGCATATTACCATTAATTTCCACGCATGGCTGTAACATCTGGCCGCTACGTTCAACCATTTCTGCCCGGTGCTCCGGATTATTAACCACGTCCTTCTCTTCCCACTCCAGACCGTGCTTGCGCAAAACCGAACGAACGCCCTCGCTCCATCCACAAGAGGGCTTCAAATAGCAGGTGATATTTGGTTTATCCATAAGGGCGGGCATAGTACCTGATTTTGCACAAAATGTAAACCCGATGCTGGAAAACTAGCCATACTCGACGCAAACTCACGGAAGTGACACGAAAAATCCTCATCGCACCTGATAAATTCAAGGGGACTCTATCAGCAACAGAAGCAGCCGAAGCCATTGAAAGAGGATGGTTGTCCACAAACCCTGAGGACGATATCACCAAACTACCCATTAGTGACGGTGGGGATGGATTCGGCAAATTAATGGGGGAAATAATCGGGGCAGACCGCTTGGATCACAAAATGGCAAACGGCACTTCGTGCCACTGGTGGAAGGACAACAAATCTGGCACAGCCATCATTGAGTCGGCCGAAATGATTGGTATCACCAAAATATACTCGGATAGCAACCGCAACCCAATGAGTGTAGACAGCACGGACTTGGGATCTTTGTTAAAAACTTTTAATCAACACTCAGGACAGATTGTCCAAAGAATTATAATTGGAATTGGAGGCAGCGCTACCAATGACGGCGGATTTGGAATGGCAAAACAGTTGCAATGGGAATTCCGTGATAAAGAAGGTAAAGAAATCAAGAACTGGCCTGAACTGATTCATTTGGGAAAAATTACCAAACCTACACCTGATAGATTGCCGTTGAACAATCTACCTTCAATTGTTGTCGCAGCCGACGTGCAAAACCCGTTACTCGGAGAAAATGGCTGCACACAAGTTTTCGGCCCGCAAAAAGGATTGCTTGAAAGAGACATTCCTAAGTCTGAAGCGGCACTCACCAGATTAGCAGAGGTTTGGGAATCACAAATGGGGGAGAATGCAGCCATCCTTCCAGGCGCAGGAGCCGCTGGTGGATTGGGTTTTGGGCTACATTGTTTTGCTGGTGCGTCAATTCGCTCAGGCTTTAAAGTTTTCGCAGAAGCTACAGACCTGAAATCCAAATTGGCAGAAAATGATATTGTTATCACAGGTGAAGGCGCGTTAGATCGCCAAACCAGCATGGGTAAAGGAGTGGGAGAACTTGCCAAATTAGCTCAAGTTAATAATTCGAAATGCATCGGATTGGCTGGGCAATTGGATAACGACAAGGAACTTGCGACACTTTTCAATCAATGTCGCGCACTCACTGAAATCACTTCACGTGAGGAAGCCGAACATAATGCCGCACACTGGCTGGAAAAACTTTCCGCCGAAGTAGCCAAGGAATTTTAGCGGAACACAATCGAGGTAATCACTGCGGGATCAACCTCAATATCTCCAAATAGTGGCGACTTAATTCTAACCTTTTGCTCATTCCATTCGATCATGTTGCCTGTGATCCGTCCAATTCCTCCTAGAACGAACTGAGCACCGGATACCTTCTTTTCTCCTCCTCCGTTTGATCCAGCAAAAACAATCGCTGAAACTTTCCCCATGGGAACTGGAACTTCAGCAAAAGGCGTCTTAACCGATACATTATCATCTTTGATGGAAACAATGCTGCCACTCAGATTATCCCCATTGGAAAATTGGATCTGATCAACACGACCCGCAACAACCGAAAGCGCATTCCCTGAATTGGGAATTTGCCCATTCCAGCCTTTAAGCTGGATAGAGGAAATCTCCATTTTCCCTGCCAACTGTGGATTAAAACCAAGTGCTCCACCTCCACCTACAAACCCATTCGCATCCCTCCATGTCTTTACCAGTTTTCCATCAAGCAACATCGAAACAGTTGCCTTCTTCTTATCCACAAGTAAACGGACCTTTACCTTACGTGAACTGGGCCACCTTAGGGTAGCAGTCCCCAAGCTCGTGGCGTTATAGGAGACCCCATCAGGAGAAGTATTTCGGTATAAGTGAGCGTAATTTTGATATATCCGTATCTTGTATCCGTTCATTGCGTTGTATTCACGTACTTTGTCCGCGCAAATAATGACATCCATGGCCGGCATATTACCCCAGACGAAGTCAAAGGATAAATCAGACTGCTTTGGCCACTTCAGTTCACGCCCGATCATGCTTCCCACACTGTTTGTTACCAAAGCCCCATTCTCAAAACGCCAATGCAGAGCAGCCAACCCTACCTCTAATTCCTTAGGAGCATCTCCACGCATCACTTTCACTTTAAGTTTGTCTCCGACCTTATGCCCTTTCACGTGCCTAATCATGGCTGCACGATCTTGAAACGCCTTGCCATTGATGTGGGTAACGATATCTCCGATCTGCATACCAGATTTGAACGCAGGGCTCTCAGGCATAACTTCGTTCACAACAATCCCCCCTACTTCAATACCATCATCTCCCAAAATAACCCCCATTAGGGCAGCCCCCCATCCCCTAATCCCTTCTGGCCCAGAGTAGAGAATGCCGCCGTCACCTCCCGGGATCAGCCATTTAAGATATTCTCGCTGCACCTTCAATTTACCTGCAAACCATGTTTCAACTGTGAGTACTTCAGGATTTAAATCAGATAAGCTAATCGCCAATTCATCACCATTAGTAAAATGGACTCGAGCTGAATTAGATATACTATTGGTCACACTAACCGCAGCGAGTTGGAGTCTTGCTGCCTCAATAGCGATTACTCTCATTTCCCCTTTTACAGACTCGTGTTGCCAAACCAGTCCCTTGTTTTCGTTATAGCCAAGGAACCTCCCCCCAAATCGATCCCCATTCTTTAGTATTAATGTAGCAGGGCGAGGTGCCCCTTGAAGAGCCCAAATGAAGGAAAAAGAAATCATCCAAGCTAATATAAAACACCGCACGACTGACTTTAGCTCTAACATTGGAATTGGCAACAGACTCTTGGTAAACTTATTCGTAAGGTGGGCCTATTTCATTAATGGTGAGATGAAAGGTCCCCTTGAAAATTTTCTGAGTCTTAGTATCAAGGTTATATCTGATAGCCATGGAGTGAACAAGGCGAAGGTTGTCCATATAAAGGAACACTCCTTTAGCATTAGAAAGAAGTTTCACCTTCTTTATTGTAACTTTGTCACGACCTTGCTTGGCGGGGTCCTCTAAAGACCAATCTTTAGATCCGTATTGGTTGCTCCACTTGTAATTCCACTGCTCAGCAGACCAACTATCAATATCCTCAGCAATATCCTTGTCTAGTTCTGAACTAAACTTGAGCTGAATGCCATTGGCATAAATTTTCATGCCGATGGGCTGGTGAATAGGAGCCCCTGTATACCGAACACGTTGCAGACAGCCATCACGAATAGCTGCTGTCTGCCACCCGAGAAGGCCCGTTACATAAAGATGCCCATCCTTAGAATTAAAGCGCCCCCGACAAGCTCCGGATAGAAAACGCCCCGGCAAAGAAACAACACCACCATTAGGCCCATCGCGCACAATGTGCATCATCGTGCAGCGACCGTAGGAAAAATGAATTAACTCACCTCCAAGCGGGCCCCACTTTCCCTCAGGAACCCAAACCTGACCGCCCGCAGAGTTATCCATCACGCGAGGAAGCCACAATAAAGGAGGATCATAAGTCTTGGGGGCAACCTTGCGTTTGTGCATTGGCATAAAACCGTAAAACCCTCCCAGCTTAATTATATCCAAACGCGTCTCAGGCACCCAGCCGCCTTGCTGATCGGCTGCTGTAATCACTCCATTAGGCCCTACTCCTAGGCCATTGGGGTTTCTGAAACCTGTGGCAACAACTTCCAGCTTGCTGCCATCGGCTGCCACCTTGAGAACCACACCACCGTGTGGCGTCCCTTCAGCGCACCGAATGAAATAGAAATTTCCATCTGGATCTGTTTCCAGACAAGTGGCATATGAATGACCGCCACCTCCAATCATAATGTGGTTATTAAATGACTCATAAAAGTCGACCTCACCATCCTTATTCTTGTCATGCAGGCGGGTAATTTGATCCCGGCCGAGAACATATATTTTATCTTTAACCACCCTTAACCCCAAGGGCTGATATAGGCCGGTAGCAAACCTGTGCCATTCTAACTCCTTAAGTTCATCATCAATTCCTGTCACCTTCCATACATCACCGTGAGCGGTCGCCACGTAACAGTTACCGTTGCTGTCAAAATCGTGTCCTGCAGTAAAAAAGAGCGCATTGTGTCGGTTCTTGTAGGGTATAGTGATTGTATCGATAGCAAATGAAACCTCACGCTTGTCGACAATCCCTGTTGTAAGCAGGGGGTTCCCCCATCGCTTCGCCCCGGGTTTAACCATTTCATTCAAGCCGGATAGTTGTTGATGACGCAAAATTTCTTTAGTGAATGTGCCAAGTTTATCAGCTGCACCATTCCAAATGAATATCTTAGCTTTAACAGGCTTGCCTTCTCCCCACAGTTTTACTGTCGCCTGCCCTTCTTGAGTGTAGTCAAGTCCAGCAGAAACCCCTGAGCGCACAATTGCCACAGCAAACACATTTCCCTTATTCTCATTTACAATCATCAACCCAACTGACTCCTGCTCAAGAGCCCCTTCATGATCCCCAACAACTTCCTCGCGCCATTTACCCGCCTTCTCCTCGCAAATCCCAAGAATCAATTGACCTGTAAAAGCATCCGTTTGTATCTCACGGGTCATTATTCCTGTACCGTCAATTAGCCAGGGTGAATCAAGGATTTTTGTTTTGCCTACACTATATTCCAACACAACTCTTTTGCCATTGACATGAATTCCTAAATACTTTGCCCAGTCTTGAGGCAATGGACCATATTTAGGCTCCCTCGGATCCCGAAAGGAAAAGTGCTTGGCAGCACCCGGCATTCGCGATCTAGAGAAAAGCACCTTACCCTCAGGCTTTAAAGCTCGGATCAATCCATAGCGAGTTGGATCAGTTAGTAAAAACCCCTCGACCCAACCAGCACGCCAAGCACATAGATCAGTGTCAAAAACCATTGCCGCATTGCCTTTTTTCCCAATTTTAACCGTTATTCCTTTGTGAGTTGCGCCTTTTGGGGTTGCGATATTACCGCTGACAAAAGGGCCAAATTTCACCTTTGCGTATCTTCCATCTCTCCAATCAGGCTCAGCTTGCTTGGCAATATCTTTGGGAGCCGCAAGTACGACGAAACTGTGAAAAGCAAACAAAATAAGTAGTGTTTTCATCTGAAAGAGATAATTGTCCGCTGTTAAGTTAAGCATGTCAACGCGGGGGCTTTGCGGATAACTCTGATTTGGCACGAATGGTTGTATTTGCTGTAGTTCGTTCGTTGATGAAGAAGCCACTGCTTATTTTAGCATTGGCCGGGGAGTTTCTGTTAGGATTTAACACGATAGCGCAAGACCCGCCTGCGTCTCCATGGAAAGTGGAGGCTCTGACTGGTGAAGGCGATATCAAATACGATCTCCAATCCGGCGAAATACGCACGACTAAAGGTGTTCGAGTTACCTACAAGGCCGGCTCATCAGATGAGACCGTACTTACAGGGAGGTCGGCAATCTTAAACCAAAAAACCGGGAAAATTATCGCAACCGGAGACGTAAGCCTCCGTCGAGGTGAGGTCATTTGGGCATCTGAGCGTATTGAATACAATTTCAGAACAAAAGAAATAAGCGGTGCACAATTTGCATCGGGTAATCTGAAATTTTTCATCAGAGGTGAAACCATGATAGGAAGCCGAACTAACGGCGTCTATCTTGCTAAAAACACAGTTTTCACAACCGACGACAATAAGAACCCAGATTACTATGTTAAGGCTAGTGAAGTCGAAGTAGCACCCGGCGAATACGCACTATTCCGTTCAGCGACATTTTATCTGGGAAAAACGCCAATCTTCTACCTTCCTTCATACAAAAGGAACTTAAAGAACCGGCCTTTAAGCCTTCACCTAAAACCAGGGTACAAAAGCGAATGGGGTGGATTTCTCTCGAGTTCCATCCGTTTACCAGCAAATGACATTTTTGACAGCGAGTTTAAGTTGGACTACCGAACCGAGCGGGGCATCGGTCTCGGTCCCTCGATCAGATACGAAAACCCGCGATGGGGCGAAGGCCGTCTGGATATCTATCGCGCCTATGACGAAGACCCCTTAACTGATTCGAGAGGCAGCAACATAGGCCGAGAACGTGATTTACTCCAGTGGAGCCACCGGCTCAAGCGAGGCAGCCTAACAGCGACAGGTGTACTGAATTATGAATCCGATGAATACATCCGTCGTGACTTCTTCCAGGACCAATACCAACGAAATTCTCAGCCTAATAGCTACTTCGAGGCATCTAAAAACTGGTCAAATTACAACTTAAGCATATTAGCACAACCCAGAGTGAATGAGTTCTATGAGGCAATACAGCGAACACCTGATATAAAACTATCAGGCACTCGCCACCAACTAAGTAATTCACCCTTTTACTATGATACAGAATCAAGTGTTGGCTATTTTGAGCGCCGTTATGATTATGCAAGTAACAATAATAACTACGCTTTATTAAGAGCCGATACATTACACCAAATTTATCTTCCTAAGAACTACGGAGGATGGCTGAATGTCACACCAAGAATTGGTGCCAGATTTACGCACTATGGAGAAAGTAGTGGGCTAGGAACCACAAAAAACAGTAGCGAGCGATACGTAGCTCACACAGGTGTGGAAATTTCCACAAAGCTATCCAAAATGATGCCGAAATTTGACAGTAAATTGCTGGGAATCAATAACGGCGCCCGCCATATCTTACAGCCCTCTGTAAACTACGCGTTTATCCCTAAGCCAAACCGAGTTCCTAATGAAATCGACCAATTTGATTATGAGATAACCAGCCCAAGACTTCTCCCCATTGAACTGCCTGAGTATAACGCAATAGACAATATTGACAGCAAGAATGTATTGCGCATGAGCCTACGCAACCGATTGCAAACCAAGAGAGATGATTCCATTGTAGATGTGTTCGATTGGGACGCTTACACTGACTGGCGCCTTAACCCAACGAGCAACCAGAACACTTTTGCAGATGCTTTTTCAGATACATATCTACGACCAAGACACTGGCTTACACTCAATTCAAATCTTCGATACGATGTCGACAACTCGCTCTGGAGAACCTATGCGCACGGAGTTGCACTCCATCCTAAATCACATCGTTGGACCATCAACGCGGGCCAATATTATCATCTGGCGCAGCCAAGCACCTCCCGAGACGACCGCACAGATGTTTATTACAGTGGGCTCGGTTTTAATATAAATGAAAATTGGTCTTTTAGCACCCGTCAATACTATGACTCTAAAGATGGCCAACTATCGCAGCACAATTATATTTTCGAAAAGGACATGCGTAGCTGGACTTTCTTAGTCGACCTTTCGTTTCGTAATGACAACAACAGGCACGGCGATGGAACCAGTATTTCGTTCAATTATTCTCTCAAAACCTCTCCTAGAGGGCCTAGGATGGCTAACGATCCTTGGCGGTAAACTTTGCAACAACCATTCTGTGATCCGAGGCTGCTCCCCAGTCGCTTTGAGCTTTCACAAACGAAGCAACATACTCTGTGTAAATTCCCTGACTGGCTAATATATAGTCAAATCGATTATACTGATCCTCTTTCGCGTAAAAATATGTCCAAGCAACACCTCTGGATTTGTATTTTGAGTTCGACCAATAATTTGTTATGCCGACGCTTGACTCAAACGGCCTCAAATCTATTAACTTAGAGGCTCCCCGACCAATTAAAGCACGAACGGGATCACTTGCTGGAGAATCGTTCAAATCCCCTACCAACAATAAGTTTTCTGCAGGATTTCTCGCTAAGCGTTTATCTACCAATCTTCGTAATGCCCGAGCTTCCTCAAGACGTATTTCAGCCTCATCAGCTAAAGAAATCGGCCTCTTGGATTTAAGATGAGCATTAACCAGAGTAAAATTGTAACCTGGATTAATCTGAATTTTGACTTCCATAAACCCCCGACTTACTTGAAAACGTTTTTGATCCAAAATATAAATAACATTACTTTTTGAATGATCAGCAACTAATGGAAACTTACTCAATAACGCAAGATGAATTGCCGGGTCAGGCCCCTTCATCCAGAGATGATAACGGTAATTTATTTTTTTGTGACTTAACCTGTTTCTGAGTTCGTCAAAGGCAATCTTGCGACCCATCTCCTGTAACGCCAAAACATCCGGGCGCACCGACGCTATTATTTCGGATACTTTTTCTCTAGAAACCTCAGCCTTCTCCTTACGTGTGGAGTACGGAGTTAAAAAGTAATTTTCCACATTGAAGGTAGCGATGGTAAAACCGTCTGCTGCCATTAAAGGCAGAGTCGTGATCATACAAAAATATATAAACCGGAAAACCATGCTCAAAAAATATCAACCCCTCTTTATACAGAAAAGCCTTTTGCTGAAAAAGTAGATTATGCTAGGTTGCCTCACACCATCATCATGGAATCTGACAGTACAATTGAATTAACTGACACACAAATGCAACACGATAGTCGTAAACTGCCTATCGATAAAGTGGGTGTGAGAAACCTTCGGTTTCCGATTCGGATTCGAGACAAGGCTCATACATTTCAAGATACTATTGCAACAGTTGGCATGTTTGTGGACTTGCCGCATCATTTCAAAGGCACACATATGAGTCGTTTTATTGAAGTACTAAACGCTCACGGCAATGTGGTCCACGTCGAGAACATTCCTGAAATTCTCTCCGCAATGCAGCAAAAACTAGACTCACGCACAGCACATTTGGAAATGGGCTTTCCATTTTTCCTCGAAAAAAAAGCACCTGTTACAAGGAAAACTGGACTACTTGATTACGATGCCCGGTTTGAGGCAACTGCTAACTGCTCAGAAATTGACTTTGTGCTGGAGGTTCGAACGAAAGTTACCACTCTCTGCCCATGCTCAAAAGCAATCAGCAAAAATGGAGCACACAATCAGCGTGGCGAAGTTACAGTTCAAATACGTTCCGATAAAACGGTTTGGATTGAAGATATAATCGAAATTACTGAGGCCTCAGCCAGCAGTGAATTGTACTCGTTGCTTAAACGTCCCGACGAAAAGGCTGTCACTGAACGTGCATATGATAATCCTGTCTTCGTTGAAGATCTTGTTAGAAATATCGCCGCAAGCCTAAACGATCACCCTCACATATTATGGTACAAGGTTCAGGCTGAAAATTTTGAAAGTATTCACAACCATAACGCCTATGCTTGCATCGAAAAAGGCTAGCACCCACCATTTCACAGAGAAAAATAAATCACTTTTTTGTAGCAATCCGAGAGCCTTTTGCTACATTCCATAGCCTTTTGCGGCAGAAAATCGATAGAAATTTTTGTAAACACAATTAATAATCGTGGCATCATCAAAAAAAACAGCAAAGAAAAAGTCCGCCCCTAAAAAGGCTGCGGCAAAAAAGGTGGCATCGGCCAAATCCACAACCAAAAAGAAAAAAACGAAAAAAGGTAAAAATGTTGCCAGTGCATCCGCTGCAGCTATTTTAGGAATCGCCAAGCCAAAGAAAATAGCTTCAAAAAAACTCGTAAAAATCAAATCACCATCAGCTAAAATAAGAGTCAAATCTGAATGGAAGAAATACTACGAAATTCTTTTGGATTTGAGGTCTCGCCTAACACACCAAATGGACGATCTAAAGAAAGAATCAGCTGAAGAGATGTCAAGTTATTCAATGCACATGGCAGACTCCGGCACTGATAATTTTGATCGTGATAATGCATTGAGCCTTTTATCTTCGGATCAGGATGCCGTCTACCAGATTGATGAAGCCCTCAAAAGAATAGAAAAAAACACATACGGCGTTTGTGAGTTGACAGGTAAAAACATACCCAAGACACGCCTGAATGCCGTTCCATGGGCTCGCTACACTGTTGACGCTCAAGCTCGACTAGAAAAAGATGGCGCGGTGCGCCAAAGAAATAAACTCGGCAGCCTCGGAACTATAGATGGTGCAGGCTCAAGTAAAACTGTTGTCTCCGAATCGGCCGATAGTGAAAATAAAGGCTCTAAATAACCTATATAACCATGCCACGCGAAATTATCACACTTGAATGCACTGAAGCGAGAGCCGAAGGGAAGCCAGTCTCTCGGTACATGAGCACACGAAATAAAAAACTTCAAACTGAACGTGTAGAAAAAAAGAAGTACAACCCACACCTGCGCCGACATACGCTTCATAAAGAAA
>CAJWKQ010000007.1 GCA_913041895.1 uncultured Verrucomicrobiales bacterium | reverse complement strand
CTCTCCCTTATCGCATCGCCACTTTGCTCTACGTCTTTGACAAAGAGGATCGGGTACTGTTGATTGAGCGTAATCATGAGCCGAACAAAGGCTGTTTCAGTCCGCCCGGAGGAAAACTCCAAACTGATTCAGGCGAAAGCCCGCATGCCTGCGCTATACGGGAAGCCAAGGAAGAAACCGGGATGCACCTCGACTCCAAGGACTTACACTTAACGGGCATCATCAGTGAACAGGGATATCAGGGCAACACCCACTGGCTCATGTTTCTCTTTGAAATCAAATTGCGCCTCACTGAACTGCCTCCAGAACATGAGGAAGGGACTTTTCGCTGGGCTACCCCAAAAGAGCTCGAAGAATTGCCCTTACCCGGCACTGATCGCGAAAAAATATGGCCACTATTCTGGCAACATCGTGGAGGTTTTTTTGCCGCCAATTGTCAGTGCACAAAAGATCAACCCGATAATTGGACCGTGCTCCAATCCAACCCTGCGCAATCATGAATGAGGAACCCATCATCGATATTCAGAGTGATGAGTATTTCATGCAGGATGCCATTAGGCAGGCCGTAAAGGCCTATGAAGCCGATGAAGTACCCGTTGGAGCGGTCATCGTCCGCAATGGCCGGGTGATTGCTCGCGCGTGGAATCAGGTGGAAATGCTGAATGATGCCACCGCCCATGCAGAAATGCTGGCCCTCACTGCTGCTGAAGCCGCCGTAGGTGATTGGCGCCTGAACGATTGCACTTTGTACGTTACCAAGGAACCCTGCCCAATGTGTGCAGGCGCAATTGTACATTGCAGGTTAGCCCGGGTAGTCTTTGGAGTACCTGACCCCAAAGGCGGAGCAGCAGGTGGCGCAATGAATATACTTCAATTCCCTTCACTGAACCACAAATGTGACATCACTCCCGGGATTATGGAATCCGATTGCCGCAGCCTCCTGCAGACTTTCTTTGAGGATAAACGCAAACCATCATCTGGCACAAAATAGTGAGTGTTGATCCACAAAGACTTGATTCAGCACTTCATACTGCGCGTCAAAAGCTGCTTTCAGAAATAAAACCAGAAGGCTATTGGACAGGTGAACTGTCGAGCAGTGCCCTATCCACAGCCACTGCCATTATGGCTCTCCATCTGGTTCAGGAGCAAACCGGCAAAAATCATGATTCATTGATCCAAGGCGGCCTTCAGTGGCTTGCTGACAATGCCAATAAAGATGGAGGTTGGGGCGATACCGTAAAAAGTATCAGTAACATATCCACTACCACTCTTTGCTGGGCCGTCTTTCATGCCATCCCTAATGCAGACAAACAATATGAGGATACCTTAATTGCTGCAGATGCGTGGCTCTCAAAAACCGCCGGAGGAACCACACGGAAAGAACTCGTACCTGCTATCATAAAACGCTACGGCAAGGATCGTACTTTTTCAGTCCCCATCCTCACGCACTGTGCCATAGCCGGAAAAGCCAACTGGTCAGATGTTATCCCGTTCCCCTTCGAACTGGCCGCATTACCTAGAACATGGTTTGCCGCTTTGCAACTACCGGTGGTTAGCTATGCACTACCGGCTTTGATAGCTATCGGCCAATGCCGCCATCATCACCAACCAACACGGAATCCAATTACCCGTATATTACGTGCAGTCACCCGCAAGAAAACTCTGAGGGTTCTGGAAAATATACAACCGAGTAATGGCGGGTTTCTCGAGGCCACTCCCCTCACCAGTTTCGTTACCATGAGCCTTGCAAGTTGTGGGCTCGGAAACCACGCGGTAGCCAACAAAGGAATTCAATTCATTAAAGACTCCGTTCGCACCGATGGTAGCTGGCCTATCGACACCAACTTGGCCACATGGGTTACAACACTTTCAGTCAATGCCCTCGGTGACGCATTACCGGAAGTCAACAAGACTCCTATTCGCGATTGGCTGCTCAAACAGCAGTTTAAGGAGGTACACCCCTTTACCAATGCCGCCCCCGGCGGTTGGTCGTGGATCCATCTTCCCGGTGGAGTTCCCGATGCAGACGATACCCCCGGGGCATTACTCGCCCTGAAACAATTGGGAGAGATTGACGACACTTCACGTGAAGCTGCCCTAGCCGGGTGTCAGTGGCTGCTTGATCTCCAGAATCGGGATGGAGGCATTCCCACCTTTTGCAGAGGCTGGACCAACCTGCCTTTTGATCGTTCCAGTCCGGATCTCACCGCACACACAATCCGCGCCTGGCTCGCCTGGCGCGATGAACTCCCTGAACTGACTTCTCAACTTGACACCGGTCTTCATAATGCGGCCCGTTATCTCGCTCAAAGCGAAGGAGCCGGCCTTGATGGATGGAGCCCTTTGTGGTTTGGAAACCAGCATGCACCAGAGCAAGTCAACTGGACCTATGGAACTGCAAAGGTGCTTCTAGCCCTTGTTGAACCAGAACAACAAGCACTACCCGGCGGTGGCTTGCGTGTAACGCGAGCCAAGAATGCGCTACTTGAAATGCAACGTGAAGACGGCGCATGGAGTGGATTCAAGGGAGGCGAGCCCTCCATTGAAGAAACCGCACTGGCACTGGAAGCCTTGGCAAAAGTAACCGAGGAAGATCAGGAAACCCAATTAAAGCTCGAAAAAGCCCGTGACCGTGGCGCGGTATGGTTAATTGAGAAAGTTGAGTCCGGTGAGTGGACACAACCTTCTCCAATAGGTTTCTACTTCGCAAAATTATGGTACTTCGAAAAATTATACCCGATTATCAACACCGTATCTGCCCTTACGCAACTGCAGAAATCTCAAAGAACCTAATCCAAGTATCCCCATGCTTGAGTGTCTTGCGCTCGCGCCAGGGCAAGGCCCATTCAATCACGTCGCGCTTGGTATGCCCCAGCAGCAGCAAGCCTTCAGGCTTTAAGATTTCCGATAGGTTTGAATCATCAAGAAGCCTTTGCGCCCAGCTTTCAGAACGTTGCCCTGGAGTCGTTTTTTCCCCATAAGGCGGATCAGCACAGATAAAGTCGAATGTACGCGCTGATTCCGCCAACTGTTTAGTAGACTGCAAAGCACACTGCACACGCACTTCGATGTTTCCATTGAGCCTCTGGCTGTTGCGACGAATATATCCGGCGTGTTTGGAACTCAGCTCTACAGCCAAAGCAGATTCCGCCCCGCGACTAAGACATTCAAAACTTAAAGTCCCGCTCCCAGCGAAAAGTTCCAAAACAGAAAGCCCCTCAACCCATGGCCCTAAACTATTGAAGATCGCCTGGCGAACTTTGTCCGGGGTTGGTCGAACTCCATGGCCGGCAGGAACAGCAATGGACTGGTTCACCCACTGCCCCCCAGTAATACGCATATTTAACGGGGGGCTAAAATCGCACGTCGAAGCTTCTGGTTTTCGGCCTGCAACTCACGAAATTTAGCGCGCAAAAACTCGTTCTCTTTACGGGCCTTTTCCAGTTCACCCAAGGCATCAAGCAAATCACTTTCCCCTCGCTTGCTCTGAATCTTAAGAAATTCGAAATCTTTCTGCAGCGCCTGATTGGCACTAACCTGTTTGGCCATCTCTCCGGGTTCCAGCGACTTGGGGCGGGCAGCCAAGGCCGCTCGCAACCGAGCCTTATAGCTTGCCTCCATATTTAAACTCTTCTGCTGTTCCTCTTGCAAGCTTCGCTCAGTCTGCTCTTTTTCGAGCTGCATACGCGCAAGCTGTTCCGTTTGAGATAGTGAAAGTGGCGTTGATGGCTTTGCAATCTTCGGGGATGAATCTGCAAATATGGGCGGGTTACTTCCATTAAATCCATCTGGAACTTTTGTTTCCCCTTTTGCCTTTAGAGCCTGCAAAGCAGCAATCTCTTCATCAAGGGACATCACTTTTTTAGGCGTAGCAAGGGGTGCAGAGGAAGGCGATGGAGCAACTTTATTCTGGAGCTTATTAGGAGAACCAAGAATTGAATCAGGTGATATGCCTTCAGTTAAAAGCAGGGGTTTCAAGCGGGCATCCAACTCATTGAGTTTTTTCTGAACCAATCCGGACTCCGCCTGCCAAGTCGGATAGCGGTCCAATATTTTTAAGAATAGCTTTCTTGCCTGAAGATATTTGGCAATCGCTTCAGCGCTGGATTTTCGATAGTCTAGAATGAGCCCATCCTTGACCATTTGGTTACCATCGAAATAAAGCTTCTCAGGCAACTCAACACCCAATACGCAATCCAAGAATAAAAACAGGCTGGCAAGCCCGATCCCCCATCTCCTCATGCAAGAGTGGTATCAAAGATGCACGTGATAATCAAGACTTTCGGTTACCCGCTACTGGATTGTTAGTCTACACCGATTGACAATCGTAATGAGCCATTGCAAAATTTAGGACTGTTAAAATTTATGCATAGTGCTCTTGAACAACGTGTCTTGGTTCTAAATCGCCTGTGGCAAGCAGTGAATGTGTGTTCTGGGCGTCGTGCGCTTAGCATGTTATTCACCGGCAACGCACAGGTAGTTTATAATGATGCCTCTGGTGATTTTCACACGTTTGACTTTGGAGAATGGGCTGATTTTTCCGAGGTGGAGCCCGAAGAAGAGGTCATCTCCACCGTTTCGTTTCGTATGAGAGTCCCGCGAGTAATCCTTCTACTGGGTTATGATCGCTTCCCTAAGCAGGAGGTCAAGTTCACCCGGCACAACATCTTCGAACGGGACAACAACACCTGCCAATATTGCGGTGGGCTTTTTGATCGACGTGCATTGAACCTTGATCATGTTATTCCGCGTCAGAGAGGCGGCCCCACCAGTTGGGAAAATATCGTTTGTTCCTGCATCGGTTGTAATACGCGCAAACGCAATCGCACACCTCGCGAGGCGGGTATGCGTCTCTTGAAAGAACCGAAAAAGCCTCAATGGCGACCATTTATTCAGGTCGGCTTTGGCATGAAGACTCATGAGAGTTGGAAGCATTTCATAGACGTTGCGTATTGGAATGTAGAACTGGGACAGGATAAGGATTAGCTCTCCTCCCGGGAGACGGTCGCCGCCTCATCAATCATCGCCCAAAATTCGGGATTCTCAGCCAACGCTTCATCTTCGTTCTGAGTCATCTGTACATTTCGAAAGAAAAAGTCCTTAAGCGTGTTACGCGAGAAAATGCGATGGACCACCACTCCCAATTCACAACACTCAAAATAGACGCGGTAGTTACCCACACGATAACGGTGCAAAGTCTTTACCCCTCGTTTCAGACGCCCATAAAAACTAGACGCCCTCACCTCATCGGGCAGCCCTCGAAACTCCCCCAAAATCTGAAGCTGCAAATCCTTGGGCATTGATGACAACTCTGCTGTACTGGTCGGATTAAAGATGATCTGAAATAGCACCGGTGCCATAGCTGTGGTATCTAAATTTTTTACTACTCCTTGTTTTAACCTTGGCAGCCCGTAGGGGAATCGAACCCCTCTCTCAGCCTTGAGAGGGCTGTGTCCTAGCCGATAGACGAACGGGCCATCGGAAGGGGCATACTAATATGCATTACTAAGAAGTCAATGCTGGTGCAATCGCTTGACTATTCTGAATAGAGTTCCTCTTCTTCGTCGTTAACCGTTTCAATGAAATCCACGAGCACATCAGCTGGCTCAGCCACAAACTCGTAGCCACTCCCACGCCAGACAAACCGCACCGTATGGGCGTGCAGCGCCTGGTTCTCGAGAATCAATAGTTTCCGATCGGTCTCAGTTAATTCCCCCTTGGTGAGCTTCAGGTACAGCGATGCATCCAGACCGTAGAGTTTATCCCCTACTATAGGATGCCCAAGGTGCTGCAGATGAATACGAATCTGATGCTTACGACCCGTTTCTGGTGCCACTCGAAGCCAGCTGAATTTTCCCTCCGCCCGTTCAAACCTCCATTGCGTCCAGAAGCGTGTGCGCGAGGGATGCCCATCAGGCCGCACACAATCCTTAACCATCACCTCACTCACCTCATCCGCACCTAGCGGTGCATCTACCAACCCTTCGGCCTTCTTCACGTGCCCGTGCACAATCGCCCAGTACTGCTTCTCCACCTCGCGACTCTCCCAAAGCCGCCTCAGCTCGCGCGCCGCCACATCCGTTTTTCCAACGCACACCACACCGCTGGTCTCGCGGTCCAGCCGGTTGATCAAATGTACCGTCTCGGCTACACCGCGATATAACCGCAACCGACCCGCCAGACTTGAGCGCTCGTCACCCTTGGTCGGATGACACACCAACCCCGCAGGCTTATTAATCACCAACAGGTCATCGTCTTCATGTAGAATTTCAAATAAGTCGCTCGCCATTGCCTTGTGCTACCTTTGGCTTATCATCCTACAGCCGTATGCAAAAGGAACTTCCCACATTCCGTTCCGCCACGCGAGCCGATAGCGCCGCTGTGCAAACAATGGTATTTGAGATATTGCGTGAATACCAACTGATCCCCGATCCCGGCGGGACTGATACTGACCTTGCCAATCTCGAGCACTTTTACCGACTAGGCTGGTTCGCGGTGATCGAATTGAACGAACAAATCGTCGGCTGCGTCGGCCTGTTGCCAGAAGAGTCGGCACGCGATGGCGTGTGGGAGCTACGGAAAATGTACCTGCACCATACCTGTCGTGGGCGTGGCTGGGGTCGACTGCTGCTCAATCGCGCCCTTCAGGAAGCCCGCTCCCGGGATGCTTGCCGAATCACACTCGGCACAGCGAGCGTCCTCGTCGAGGCCATCGGCCTATATGAACAATCCGGTTTCCGGCGCATCAATTGCACCCACACTGCCGCTCGCTGCGATCAGGTGTGGGAACTGGATTTAACGAAAGCCCCGGCATAAACTCACCACATGAAACTCGGCCTCATCTCGGATACGCATGGTCACGTACCCCATGCAGCGCATGCAGCGCTGGCGGACGTGGATTGCATCCTGCACGCAGGCGATGTGGGACCGATGAATGTGATCACCGAACTGGAAATCATCGCGCCAGTACGCGCGGTGCTGGGCAACACGGATTATGACATCTCCCTGCCCGAAACTCGGTTGGAGGAATTTTTAGGGCAGACAATCCTGATCCATCACATAGTAGATGTGGATTATCCCTCGCAAATCGTGCAAAAGCTTGTGAAGTCTGAGGCACCGAATATCGTTGTGTTTGGTCATACGCATGTGCCGTTTGATGAACAGCGCGACGGAATCTGGTATATGAACCCCGGCTCTGCAAGCCGTCCCCGCGACGGCTCCGCACCATCAGTGGCGATCCTGGATTTCTCCGGAAAAATTCCCGTGCTGAAATCGATTGCGCTGATTGAGTGACCAAACCATTCGCGGCGTGACTTTTGGGGCTCTTCCCGGCAGGGTGTTCGACTCTCATGGGTAAAAAGAAATCCAATAAAGTCACCGCGCGCAGCGGAAGGTTTGCCGGCAGCCCGGCGGCCGAAGCCAATGCCTTCACCAACTCGGTGAAATTTGACACGCGTTTGGCGCATCATGATATCGCTGGATCCATTGCCCACGCCCGCATGCTGCATCATGTGGGCTTACTCAAGAAGCGCGAGATGGAGGCAATTGTGTGCGAACTGGAAACCATCGGGGGCGAGATTGCAAAGGGCCGTTTTGAATGGAGTTCAGAGTTAGAGGATGTTCACATGAATATCGAGACGGCCCTGACCGAGAGGATACCGTCGGGCGCCAAGCTGCACACGGGACGATCGCGTAATGATCAGGTAGCTCTGGATACGCGTATGTGGTTGCGCGAGGAGATCTGCGAGATAGCCAACGAGATTCATGACCTGCAGCACGCGTTGATCGAGCTGGGGGAAGCAAACCGCAAGGTGCTAATCCCCGGCTACACGCACCTGCAACGAGCACAGCCTGTCTATCTCGCGCATCATCTGCTTGCCTATGTAGAGATGTTTGAGCGCGATTACGAGCGTCTGCTCGATTGCCTAGTGCGGGTGAACGTGTGCCCGCTAGGCAGCGGCGCGATCGCCGGTAGCACGCTCCCGTTAGACCGGGAATTTCTCGCGCGCGAGCTGGGATTTGTGGACGCGAATGAGGAACCAATGGTGACGCAAAACTCAATGGATGCAGTAGCCGACCGGGATTTCGTGGTGGAATTCTGCAGCCTTGCAGCGTTGCTGGCTGTGCATCAATCGCGCTTGTGTGAAGATCTGGTACTCTGGAGCAGCACAGAGTTTGGGTTTATAACCATTGGCGATGCCTATACCACGGGGTCATCCTTGATGCCGCAAAAGAAGAACCCGGACATATGCGAATTAACGCGTGGCAAAACCGGCCGTGTGATCGGTAACCTAGTTTCCCTGCTCACCACACTCAAAGGCCTGCCGCTCTCCTACAACAGCGATATGCAGGAGGACAAGGAACGCCTCTTTGACACAGTGGACACCGTGCGCGCCACGGTCAATATCCTAGCGGCCATGTTGCGTGACACTGAGGTCAATGCCAAGGCCTGCGCTCGGGCGGTGAAAGACCCCGATCTGTTGGCTACCGATCTGGTCGATTGGTTAGTACTAGCCGGTATGCCTTTCCGTAAGGCACACCACGTGGTCGGCAAAATAGTGGCGATGGCTGAAGCGAAGAAAAAACGCATCGATAAACTTACCCCACGCGAGTTGTCGGCCATCGACCAGAAATTAACCAAGGACGCCCTATCGGTATTCGACCTAAAAACGGCCATGAAACGCCGTACCACCATCGGCGCGCCGGGCGATAGGGAGGTGGCCCGTCGACTCGCCTACTGGCGCAAGTTTCTTGAGCACTAACGCCAGATGACTCACACGGACGAACTGCTCGGGCCAATTCTTCGTGATGTGTCGCGGGCATTTTATCTCACGCTTCGCGTGTTGCCGGGCGAGGTGCGCCAGTCAATCGGACTGTTATATCTGCTGGCTCGCACAACCGACACCATTGCTGACACTAATATAATTCCAGCGGAAAAACGCATATTAAAACTTCGTCAATTCAGGGACCGGGTACGAAGTGAAGGAGCTCCCATGCCTGACTTTTCCAACCTTGTTAGAGAGCAGAAGAATAACGGAGAGAAAACTTTACTTTTACACTGCCCTGAAATTATTACCCTGCTCGAAAAAACGCATGCCTTTGACCGAGGACAAATTCAGCTTACACTGGAAACCATCACTCGTGGTCAAGAGCAGGACCTTGTTCGTTTTGGAGATGGAAGAAAGCTCAAAGCCCTACAAACACCGAACGAACTCGATGATTACACCTATCATGTGGCCGGTTGTGTGGGTGAATTCTGGACTCACCTTACGCGGCGTTATTGCTTTCCGAAAACAAATTTAAATGACTCTCAGTTCCTTGAACTTGCCATCCGTTTTGGTAAAGCATTGCAACTGGTCAACATACTGCGCGATCTTCCCGGAGATTTGCAACAAGGCAGGTGTTATCTTCCTGAGACAGAACTAGATAAGGTTAAATTAAAGCCTCAAGACCTTAAAAACCCCGAAAACTGGTCGAAACTCCAACCGGTCTATATTCCTTTAAGGCAAATGGCCGAAGAACATCTTGCTGCAGCCTGGCAATATACATTAATGATTCCCTACGAACATTATCGACTGCGGCTTGCCTGTGCCTGGCCCATCTTGATGGGAAAACGCACCCTTAAACTTCTTGATTCTGCAAACCCTCTTGACCAAGCTTCAATACTTAAGATCAGCCGGAGCGATGTTCGGGGCATCATCTGGAGCACTGTATGGCGGGTTCCATTCAAAGGCCGTTGGGTGAGGCTTTTTGGGGATAATTAGAACCCTTTCTCCTTGAAAAATCCCACCATTATCCTTAGTTAGGTTGTCCTTAAGGAGGTGGGAATGAGGTTACGGTACAGTTTTGCGTTATTTTTGTGTGGGTGGATGATTCTATCCCCCATTGAACTCAGAGCAGAGCAAGATAACTACATTAAACCGTCGGAAGTTAGAATCAAGGAACTTCAGAGCCTCCGACTGCAGCGTCAAATTCAATATCAAAAACGGCAAGCAGCCTTGCAGCACGTTTCGAGGTTCATGCAAAGGACTGCAACATACCGGCACTTTACGCTTAAAGAAATTAAAGAACAATACGAAGCAAAGGGTGCAGCACTGGCCAAAGTCATAAAATCTTCTAAACTGAGGAATCAGGCTATCGTTCATGCCAAGGCAAGAGCCTTAGCTGAGGTGAAAGCTATGTCCGCTGTAATGCGTGCCAGAGTAGAGGCTGAACAGCGCGCAATTGCTACTGCTCTCGTCCAAATGAAAAAAGAAAATCCAAACTACGAGGAAGAGGCACTACTTTTAGCTGCCCAAAAAGCTGAATCTCAAGCCGGAGAGGTGCTCACACAAACAGAGGGCCTGCCGATCCTGTCCAAGACCATCGACATGGATTATCTTGATTCTTTAAAGAGAAATCCGGCCTTGATACCCGGGAAGATAAAACAGCTATCTATCCCAGCCAATAGCACCGCTACTGAAGAACCCTCAAATGTTCCCAAGAGTATACCCTCGTTCGTATTAAAGCCTTATAGTCAGGAAAATCTAGAGGATTTGGCCCAGCGACAAGCGATGACTGATTATAAAAAACAACAAGCTCTTAACAAAGTAAAGGCAGCAAGGCGACGCATAGGGGTTGCTCAGGCAGTTAGTTCGACGTACGACAAACGCCGTAAACTTAAGGAACTATTGGTACTTTATTCTCAAGATAAGATTTCTCCAAAGGAGTATTATGAGAGGCGTGCCCTTATCATGGGAGACGAACTGCCTGAGTAATAATCTCCCCTTTCGACTTCCACTTCATAAACAGGTTTGGCATAACGAGACTTTATGCATGATATTCGCTATGTACGTGGCCGACTGCAGTGTGAAGGGATCTCCATTGAGTCACTGGTGAAACAGCACGGCAGCCCTTTGTACGTGTATTCCTCTAATACTCTTTCCAATCACTTCAACAAACTTAAGAATGCATTGTCCTCTTTGGATCACTTAATATGCTTCGCCATGAAATCAAATTCCAATCTTGGAGTAATGCGCACGCTGGCGGATTTAGGCAGCGGATTTGATACTGTAAGCGGAGGCGAAATCAAACGTGTCATTGCCGCGGGAGGCAACACACGAAAATGCGTCTTTGCTGGCGTCGGTAAGACCGAGGAGGAAATCGCCTTTGCCCTACGTAAAGGCATCTACAGTTTCAATGTGGAGAGCGAGCCGGAGCTCAGCCGCATCAACCGAATTGCAGGGAAGCTGAAGCAAAAAGCCCCCGTGGCTATCAGAGTAAATCCTAATGTCGACGCCAAGACACACAAGAAAATCACAACCGGCACCTACGAGAACAAATTCGGCATCGCATTCGAGAAGATTCCTGGAGTGTATGCACGTGCCGCAAAACTTAAGCATATCCGCTTGCGCGGTCTACAAATGCACATCGGCTCTCAACTCACACAGGTAAAACCCTTTAAGGAGGCAGTAGAAAAAATTGCTCCACTTGCAGTTAAACTCAAAAACAAATACGGAATTGAATTTCTAAGCATCGGGGGAGGCATAGGTATTATGTATGAGAATGCTTTAGCCAGCGGACAACACGAATGGTGGAGCCGCAAAGAAGCAAGAAACATTCTTACCCCAGAGAAATATGCAGCAACGCTCCTTCCTGTTTTGGAGCCCCTTAAACTCAAGCTTCTTATAGAACCCGGCCGTTTCATATCGGGCAATGCAGGCATTCTTGTTTCGCGCGTGGAATATGTAAAACAAACGGGGAAAAAATATTTTGCCATCGTTGATGCCGCAATGAACGACCTCATCCGACCTGCTTTTTACGAAAGCTATCACGAGATTGTACCTGTGAAAAAATCGAAAAACCGCCCAATAGCCACTGATGTAGTGGGCGGCATTTGCGAAACAGGCGATACCTTCTGCAAAGACCGACCAATCCCGCGTGTGAAGGAAGGTGACCTCGTAGCCATACTAAGCGCGGGAGCCTATGGATTCGTTATGGCCAGCACCTATAACACCCGCCCCATGCCAGCAGAGGTTCTAGTGAAAGGAAGGAAATCTGCTATTGTTCGCAAACGCCAAAAGATCAAAGATATCTGGCTTGGAGAATCCACCGCTCCTTGGCAGAAATAGATAACGGCGCAAAAAAACGGCCTATTTAAGGCCGTAATCAATTTGGATGACATTTTACTTTGAAGCCGTCTTTGTGGGCTCCTCTTTCGGTGCAGCCGCAGACTTTAATTTTTGGTACTCAGCCTCCAAGCGCTCCAGTTGTTCGCGAGTTGCAGCAACTGCACTTGCAAATTTGTCAGCTTCAGCTTTCTTGCCTGTTGCATCAGCCAATCGACTTTCCAGATCTTTAGCCAAGGTAGACAACCGAGCTTTGTGAACCTTCTCCGCATTATCATAAGCGGTCTGTGCCACAGTCATTCCATCATTTGCACTCTTTAACGCTCCCTCCATGGGTTTGACTTTCTCTTCAGTCATTTTTGACATCTTTGCCATTATTGCGTCCACCGCTTTCTTCCGCTCCACCACAACCTTCTGAGCTACAGTTACCAGCCCGTTCATTTTGGTCTCATTGGAGACTGCCGCCTTAACTGCCTCATTAGCTTTCGCCGCGACGGCCTTAGCCGCTTCTACAGGCTTACTTGCAACTGCCATTTCAGCGACAACTTGTTTCATAACAGGGACACTTGCCGTTTTAGCTATATTTAACTCCTTCAAAGTTGCTTCTGCTGCAGCAACCGCTTCTAGCGCAGGTTTTTGCTTGTTTGATATCGTCGTGGCCAAGATATTTTTAGACTGCGTTGCCGCATTTTGCTTGGAGGCAGCTGCTGCGGCCGCCTTATCGTAGGCAGTTTTTGCTGGCACATATTTATCATTGGCAGTTTTTTCAGCAACCTGAGCCGCCTCCCGTGCTTTGGTTGCCAGATTAAAAACATTCAAAGATTGTGTCGCAGCCGCCTTCGAGCTGGCTAATGCTGTATCTGCTGCAGCCTTAGCCTTTGAGGTTGTAACGATAGACTGATTTGCCTCATCAACTTTAGTTAAAGCTGGTTTTTGTTTTTTGACCATCAAATCATCCAGCTTGCCCTTTGCTGCATCAGCTGCCGCTCTGAGTTTCTTGGCACCCGCCTGTTTAGCCGCATCATTACCTGCACCCATTTCAGCAGATTGAGCAGACATTTCAGCAGCCGTAAAAGCATTTAGAGCAACCTTTACCTCTGCATTCACTGTTTTTAAGGCACTATCCGCCGCAACCTTGACCACCGGAGCCTTCTTGAATGCTGCATCTGCCTTAGCGGCCATCTCAGTTGCTACTTTCATTTTTTCGACATGTTGTTGATGCGTCGCTTTGGCAGTCGTCTCTGCTTTAATCTTTGTGGCAACTTCCATTTTGTTCTTGGCCAAAACGGCTGCAAGTTCATCCATCACTGCCTTAGCCTTTGCGGAAAGCTCCGAAGCAGATTTAGCTTCTGCAGTAGCCGAATCGGCCTCTTTTTTCAAAATAACGATTTCCTGCTCAATGGATTGGACCGCCTTAGCTGCATTAGCCTTGGCCGCACTCGATTGAGTCATAGCTTTATCAATAGCAGCTGCAATGGTTTGGAGGGGAGCTAGCTTTGAAGCGACCAATTGATCATAGCTTTTCTGAGTAACTGCTACCTTTTTCGCTTCAGCATTCAAAGCTATTTCAGCTTTTTGTTTTGCCTGTTTAGCAGCCTCAAAATTATCAGTTGCCTTCTCCATTTCCATATCAGCTGCAACCACCATCTTCTGGGCTGCACCAACTTTTCCATTTTCTACTGCAATCTCTGCTTTTACTTTTTCAAGAGCACTTTTAGCATCAGCACTGGCTTGTTGTGCTTTTTTAAGGGCCTCAAGTTTTTCAGCCTTAAGGGCGTTGATGTCCGTTTTCTTAACCTTATCAAACTCTGCTTGTGCAGCCTTCGCAGCCGCCTGAGCAGATTCCGTCGCCGTCTTCATTTCTTCCAATTTGGCTTCTTGCCCGCTTATTTCCTTACGCACATTATAGAGAGCAGCAAACGTCTTATTAACACGTAGAACATCTACCTCCTTCTGGGCAGTGGTTAAAGCAGCGCCCGCAGCTGTCACCTTAGCCTGTGCTACTGAAGCCGCCTTACCTAGGTCAGCAACCTGTTTGGTGATTGCAGCTTTTCCAGCCTTCGCCTTGTTCTGCGCGTCAGTCAGTGCCTTATTCGCAGCTGAGTGCACTGTGGTCAATTGAGCCACTTGCGTGTTAATGGCTGATAAGGCCTTATCTACAGTTGTTTTGGCAACTGTGGCAGCTGCTAGAACCTTGGCGGCTTCATCAACCTTTTTCTTGGCAATCGCTTTTCCGGATTCGTCAGCAGCTGAATCAAAAGCTTTTTCCGATGCTGCTTTCGCGTCATCTGCCTTTTTAAGGGCAACCGCTGCTGCAGCCACCTTTGCTTGAGTCGGCTTTTGCTTTTCTGCCACCAACTTATCCAGCGAAGCCTTCGAATCAGTAACTGCTTTCTGGCGCATAGCTAAGGCTGCATCCAATGCATTCATATCAGCCTTCGCCTTGGCAATCCTATCAATCACTACCTTGTGGGCTGCTGTCGCTGCCTTCGCTTCAGCAGCTCTTGTGGCAACCGCTTTTTCCGCGGTAGCGAACTGCTCGGCCATGGGCACAGGATTTAATGATAAGCGCTTAACTTCCTTCCCGTCAGCCGCGTTCCAAACATAAACCGTCCCTTCCCAATCACTTCCAATCACCAACTTGGCATCATGACTTGGAACTGCCTGTGCAGGTATGTCGCCAGGAAAAGTAAAGGAGCGTTTGGCAGCACCATTCGCATCCCAAAGTGTAGCTCTCTTATTTCGGCCACTGGTTACCAGCATGCCGTTCATTGAGCGCGCAATTGATGAGGCTCCCCCACTGTGAGCGCTCCAACTCTTTAGCTGACGTGCCTCATCCACATTAAAAATCTTGGCAGTCCCATCCATACTGGCTGAAACCACGATATTGGTTGATGCCCACTCAAAACCCACTACACGGTTCCCGTGGCTGAACGAGCAAACGCGCCCCCCAGGCTCGGTCTCCCACACATGCAAACCTCCATTGCGATCACCGCTGGCAACGTACTTGCCATCAACGCTAAATCGAACAGCCGTCACCCAGTCGGTATGCTTCTTGATCTTGTGAACGACCTCACCGGTTTCAGTAGAAAAGATACGCAAGAAACGGTCCGGTCCGCCATGAGCAATAAAACGTTGATCGGGGCTGATATCACTGGCCATAACTGCATCCAAATCATCACCTACCTGCAAGATTTTCTCTCCCTTGGTAATATCCCAAACAGTTGAATGCCCAATATTGGCTCCTCGACCACCACCGATAACCAACAACTTTCCGTTACCTGAAAATTTTAAGCTATGAGGGTATCCTACTTCATAAGGAATAATTCCAGCTATGGTTAAGCTGTCTGTATTATACAAAAGCACCTGCCGTTGCCCTCCAATGGCAATCAAGGGAGACCATGGACTGACGGCCATGGCAGTAGAAATACTGGTGCGTGCAGTACGCACAAAGGGATCGAGGGAGAAAACTTCCACTGGCATAGGGGGTGGCCCATCGGGTCGTTTGCCGAGCGAATCAGGATCCAAAGCCAGATTAACCTTGGGCTTATCAGCCATAACAGCCTTGGAACCACTATTCTCAAGCAACCCCCCTGCAATCCATGCCTTAATGGTAGCAATATCTTTGTCACCAAGCTTGCCATTAGGCGGCATGGTGGGTTCCTCCTCATGCGTTACCACCTTATGGAGCAAACTCGAATCGGGATCACCGCCAGCAACTATTTCCCCATTGCCACTACCATTCATGAGGGCGGCATAGGTGGAAATATCCAGATCTGCCTTCATCTTGTCCGCATTGTGGCATTTCAGACAACTGTTGCGGAAGATCGGCAATATATGATCCTCATAGGTCACCTTATCGGCGGCACCCACAGTGAAGCCAACGAACAATGCGCCGGCAAGAGCGATAGATTTGAATTTCCGAGTTAACATCGGTTTAAATTTCCCCTTGTTTGTTAAGTCCTCAGTTTAGTGATTAAAGATAAATTCCTTGGAATTTAGGATGGCCCAGAACAAGTCATTGAGAACATCAACATCCTTTCTTCCTTCCTCGCCGACAAATGCCATGAGTTTTTCTTTCTCTGAATCTGAAGGCTTACGCGCCAAACAAAGTACATATAAATCTTCAATGACTTTTTCGGGCGTTTTCTTTGCCTCCAGAGCTTTAGCTACTACTCCACCCTGAGTGCATTTACTATTCACTGTACTACCATTTAACAGGTGAAGTGCCTGACTCAAGTTAGGCTCCAACGCGACCTCACAGCTACACACTGTGTCACGTGAAGCCCGTCCAAAAGTAGTGAGGAAGAATGTACTCGTACGCCCATCAACAATTTCCACCGCACTCGACCCGCTTGGCAGCCCACGGAATTTATTCTGGGTATTGGTAACCTGGCTGATGACATCTAGTAATATTTCTGCTCGAATGCGGCGAATACTCGCCTTGGCAAAATTACGGGTGTCTTCCCTGTTCGATTCATTGCTCTGCACACTTCGCTGGTAGGTCCGTGAATTGCATATATCTCGAACGAGTTGTTTGAAATCATAACCACTTTTCGCAAAGCGCTGGCCCAGTTCCTCCAATAGCTCCGGATTGCTCGGAGGGTTGGAGATCCTTACATCATCCACAGGCTCTACAATCCCTATCCCCATGAAGTGACCCCACACGATATTCGCCATATTCTTTGCAAAGAAGGGATTATCATCGCTAGCCAACCACTTTGAGAGAACCTCGCGTCGATCTTTACCTTTCACATCCGGAACTTCGCCACCAAGAAATTTGGGGGGCATGTCCCTGTTTCCAACCATGTGCCGCACGCTTCCGCTGCCTGAATTATAGATGATCTGTTCCCGATTATCCTCGCTCCCTTTCCGCCCCACCTGGGAGAAGAAATTCGCAAAACTGTAGTAATCATCCATTGTCCAACGATCAAACGGATGGTTGTGACACTGGGCACATTGAATGCGCATCCCCATGAAAATCTGTGCGGTATTTTCCATCAACTTCTTGCTGTCCCGTTGGAGCTGGTAGTAATTGCCAGCAGGATTACTGAAAGTCCCACCCTTTGAACCTAGCAGATCCTGCACGATTTCATTCATCGGTCGATTCTGCTCAAACTGAGCACGCAACCACTCGAAATAAAGGATTGCATTCTTGTACTGAAAGCGGTTGTTATCAGTTCTAATTTGGAGCAGTTCAGCCCACTTCATAACCCACATTTTCACAAATTCAGGACGGTTTAGCAGATCCTCAATAACCTTCGAGCGCTTATCAGGGGTCTTGTCAGCTACAAAGGAATTAACGACCTCAGGAGTCGGCAGCTTGCCGATCACATCCAAGTAGACACGACGAATAAAAGTATTGTCATCACTCATTCCACTCGGAGTAATACGCACCTTTTTGTGTTTCGCATAAACAAGTGTATCGATGTAGTTAGCTGCCGGCTCATCGGGAAACTTGTAATCAGGCAAGTCAGGAATGGACAAAATTTGAACACCGGTCGTAATTTGATCAAAACGGGCCATCACAAATGCTTCACCTGGCTTGCCGCTAGTAATCAACCCGTCCGGAGTTGCTTTGGCTGCAAGGCTATTATTGGAAATAAATACAGTCTCACGAGTCACATCACGATCAGTCCCATCACTATATTTGACCCGAACAGTGAGCTGTTGATTTGATCCTTCACCTTCTAGCACCGCCTGTTTTGGATATATTTCCAAATCAACCACCTTGGGGGTATTAGCCGGATCATTCGGAGCGCCAGCAGCCAGCCACTCAACCAAAGTATCATAAAGCCAGCTCTTCTCTTCAAAGAGTTTACCTCCTGTATGTGTCACACGACCTACCGCCTTTTCAATAAGTAGTGAATCATCCGGTCTGGCAATATTGATTCGCCGACCCAATTCCTCGCGGGTCAGACAAAAATAATCACGCTGTGGATCAAACCCAAATAGCGACAACCGAAACTTGTCCTTACCTCGCGTACTGCCATGGCAACTGCCAGCGTTACACCCCCCCTTGGTAAAGACTGGCATCACGTCCATGCTAAATACAACGGGCCGATCTTCAGTCGCCTTTGCCACTTTCACGGGCACGGTCATTGTGCGCCCTCCAAACTCAATTTTCAACGAAGTCTCCCCATCAGTCACAGGCAAAATGGTCGCTTTATCCATCTTGGCAAATTTTGCATCTGCAAAGGTGTATTTGGCTTCGGCTGTTACATCTTTGGTCGTACTGTCAGAATATTTTGCCTGCACCACTAGCGACTGCTTGCCGCGCTTGGTATATATATTCGCCTCCTTGGGATACACTTGCACGTCGACCAACTGTTTCGGGGCGGCAATTGAAATCACCGGAATGGCCAAGAGGATTGCTAAGGTTGTTTTCATCTTCTTCATTGGGAAAATTATTTCTTCTCTTCAGGCTTGGGGGCAATCTGACCCAACTCTCCTACGCTCGGTTTCTTAATCGAGGGAGGAGCAGGGGGCGGATCAATTCTCAAAGAGCCACGTCCACCAAAGCTTTGAGTCAGTGTTGTATCGCTATAATTAACTGTCATCCGGCAAAACAAGGTACGGTGCAGGCCGGTCTTAGCCTCAGGCTCTGTTGTCACAGGGAAAACCAACTCCTTCATGTCTTTGGTCATTTCAACTGTAGTCGATTTAGCACCCGATGGGAGGCCGACCAGCTCCACTGTCGCCTTACCGGGAAAATCTACCTTCTGAGTCAATGCCACCTTAACTTGGGTCGGATAACCTTGCGTTGTTTTTGCCAGCGCCATCGAACCAGTAACAAACTCATCCTTGATCTCCAAAGGTGTCAATTGAGTGCTTACGTAAGATGTTCCCCCCTTAACACTTGAAGAGCCTATCAAGGCAATCTGATGAGTCCTAACCTCAGCTCCGCTACTGGCGCTAAAGTTGTAGGTCGCCTCATTTTTATCAGCAGCAATGGTAATTGACGAAGGACAGCTTAACCCGGGCGGTCGAGTGGCGAAGCCCTGATCCATTTGCAATCTTACGTTAATAGCTCCCTTAAACCCTTCCTGACGCTCGGCAATCACCTTGATGGGTAAAGTGCCAGACTGGACGAGAGGAGCGCGAATCTCTTCAATGCGAATTTTATAAGGCAACTCCTCAGCTACAACCACGGCGATCTGATCAACCCACGTACGATAATAAACACCATTGTTTCCCTGCTGAACCAGATCATAGTTTTGCAGGACACCACCACTTACCGGGTCGGGTTTATCAGTGCTTAATGTAGCAGTGAGATCGGTCAGCTTTCCGGCAATCGGAGCATCAGCTGCTGCCTCAAAAACCAATGTAAGAGCAGACTTATTACTGGCCATCTCATCGCAATGAAGGGTTATGCCTTCAGGAAAGTCCTTCGCGGCTATTTTGAGAGCACCGCTAAAATTATTACGGCGTGTCCGGACAACCAACGGGAAACGGTTTCCACGAGCCACAACCACTGACTTACGTGTGTGAGTATTATACCTGCTTACGTCTGGCACATAGAGTGTAACCGAAGGAGTTAACGGTTGGAATTCTACCCGGTAAACATAATCTGGACCACCATTGTAAAGGTGGTCGCGCACTTGCAGATAATATTCGCCATCTGCTGGAACGGTCCAAGCAAAGTAACTGTCCGGTCCTCCCGAATCATCATTACTCGCCAACCGCTTTGTTGCGTCATAGATATACATGACTGAATCAAGCGGCGAACGCAGTTTTCGACCATAAAGGCGAACTGCAAAGCGCTGACCCTTCTTTGCCTTGAACTTAAACCAATCCTCATCACGTGGTTCACCTATGATGCCATTAAAAGCCAAGGGAAGATCCGCCTCAATAAGCTTTGCTTCGGAACGGGAATTATTCGGCTCAACCTCGTTAGTATTTGGAAAGTCTGATATCCTCAACCGATTCCAGGATGGAGCAACCACTCCATCGCGCTTAGCAAAAATACCAAAATCGCGGAAGTTCGGCTCGTCCATCCGGCCATCGGTTAAACGAAAGCTTACCGGCTGAGGCACTTTAAGCATTTGAGTAAAATCACCGGTAGCCTGATCGATAAACTTTACTTCCAAATCTTTACCCACCTGGCCTCCACCTGGATAAACCGCAGTTGGGCGGGCAAAGGTGCCAACATGCATGCGATAAAGCCCAATAGCTCCATAGCTGGTTTCCCTAACCTTAATTGTATAAGTACCATCCTCGGGTACGATCGCTGAAGCATAACAATCCTGAATGAACAATTTTGTATCGTCAGATCGCGACAGAATGAAACCCTTGGTATCCAGAATCTCAATGTAGGGATCATAGAACCCGCGCCCCAAGCGCATGCTCTCAATTTCAGCAGACAAACGCTGACCTTTCTTGGCATCAACCGTAAATATTTCCTGAGATTCGGTGGGAACTGAACCGGCAATAGTGCAATTAAGCGGCAGCTTCTGTTGAGGCTCCCCCGTCTTGGGCTTTACTCGTGATACGACCTGAAAAGGACCCACATAGAAAGTCTTGATTTCAGTTACCCCTCCCTTGGTGCGAACTCGAACTGGGTGCTCACCTAATGGGCAATCAGCTGCAATCCTTACCTTGGCTTTTACGCTAGCCGCCTTTTTCTCCTCTATGGACAATACTTCAAAACCCTTCTTATAAAATAGAATTTCCTCCGCATCATCCAAGCGGCTACCACTAAAGGTCATCTCCACCTCTGTACCTACCTGAAACCCGGGTGGAGACACTGACCCCAAACGTGGGTCAACAGCCATCAGGTGCACGACAAATCCGGCCAAGCCGAGAAAACACAAGGTCCTTTTCATTATTATTCTATTTATTCTTTTTTAGCAAACCGGGGCAACTTCCTTAACTAGGAAATTGCCCCGGTTCGATACTTCTAAATGTTAAAGGTCGCTACCGGGCGTTTTGGTTACGCCATTGCGTCCTTGAGAATTTCACCATCGTAGTTGATAGGCATCGGACGGTTGCCCGGACCAATCAGACGACGATGGGGATCAATACCCATCAGCGTGTAAACAGTAGCTGCCCAATCTGGCACACTTACCGGATCCTCATCAGGCTCTGAACCTGTTGGATCAGAGGCCCCATGAATATAACCGCGCTTCATACCGCCGCCGGCCATCACAACGCTCATTACCTTCGGCCAGTGATCGCGACCTGCGCTGCTATTAATCTTTGGTGTCCGACTAAACTCACTGGTAATCATCACCAATGTATCATCCAGCATACCTCGTTCATCCAAGTCACTAATCAGTGCCGCAAAAGCCTGATCCAACGCCGGAACCTGACGCTTTATACTGCTGGAAATGTTGCTATGCATATCCCACCCTCCATATGTGGTGGTCACAATGCGCACACCTGATTCGACCAAACGACGAGCCAAAAGCAACCGGCCACCGGCAGTATTACGCCCATAGCGATCGCGAAGCTTGGCGGGCTCCTTGTTGATGTCAAAAGCCGCACGGGCTTCAGGGGCACTGATCATGGCGTATGCTCGATCATAAAAACTATCCATGCCAACCAAAGCGTCTGCCTTCTCCAGCGAACTGAAGTGCGCATCAACAATGGAACGCATGCTTCTACGCTGGCCAAAACGTTTGTCATCAATACCACTGGGCAAAGCCAAGTCACGAACCTTAAAGCTGCTACTTCCGGGGTCGGCCCCTAGACTGAAAGGCCCATAGGCGCTTCCGAGGTACCCCGTGCCTCCGTAACCGGTTTGACTAGGCACCGCTACGTAAGGTGGCAGATTCTTACGAGGACCAAACTCGTGGCTAACGATGGAACCAAAACTTGGGAATACGGTTGCCGGACTTGGCCGAACACCCGTCATCATGTTGTGGGTTCCGCGCTCATGAGCCGCCTCACTATGGGTCAAACTCCGCACAACAGTAATCTTGTCGGCAATCTTCGCCGTTTTTGGAAGGTACTGGGAAAACTTTTCGCCCTTGATTGTGGTATCAACCGTCCCGAGAGGACCGCGGTACTCAATTGGTGCGAGATATTTCGGGTCAAATGTTTCTTGGTGAGCTGATCCACCCGGAAGATGTATCTGGATGATGTTCTTCGCTTTGCCAGGCTTACTCGCCTTAGCAACGTCCCTCCAATCCTCGCCTGCTGCATGGGCTTCACCCGATAACAGATCGCCAAGGGTAATGCCCAAGCCGAGGCCTCCAAGGGCACCTACAGATAGAAAATCACGTCGGTTAGGGTTAAAGGCATGATCACTGCCTCCGCAGAACTGGTAACTGGTTTGCTTCTTCATAAATTCTATAGGCTGGTTTTTAGTCGCTTTGTGGCGTCTGATTTCGACTCAGAATTTTGTGAATGTATTCACAAAATTGCAACCTTTTATGACACTTTTTTATGCATTTAATTCCTAATTTTTTAGAGATTTTCCTCATTTTCATCTCCAGCTTGAACTTGCTCCAAAAGGCAATCTAATTTACATAAAATTTATGCGCTTTGGTTCCCTTCTCTTTGCTCTAATTTTTACTTATCAAGCGAGCGGCCAAATTGAAGCTCCCAATATCGAGTTTGCCGAATATCTGGTTGCCCCCATTCACGTCCATAGGCTTGTTACCAAGGGAGAGTTAAGCCTTTCCACAACACTAGAAAAAAAGGATTTAGACCGTATTTTCGGTAAAGTTAACCGAATTTGGGGTCACGCAGGCATTCATTTCCCCATACAAACGATCACCACTGAAGCGGCAGCAAACCCAGTCATTTATCGTCAAAATTACCAATCCAGACAACTTCGGTGGATGCTGACCCTACGCCCCAAAGCCAGCAGAACCACTAATCAGTTCCACATCTATTACCTCAAGCGCTTCCTTGCCAATGGCGTTTACATCGGCCCAGAGGGGATGTTTGTAAAGGATACCGCAAGACTGAGATCCACACAGAATGGAGTAAAAGAACCTATTCCAAGGGTTACATCTCATGAGTTAGGCCATGCATTAACGTTAAAGCATCGCCAAAATGTTACCAATCTCTTAGCAAGTGGAACCAGTGGTTGGACTTTGAATGATGCTGAGATAAAACAGGCAAGGGAAGCCGCCAAAAAGATAGATTGGATTCAAACTGCCAGCTCCGTCCTCAAAAAAGCGGATCAAACTTTTGAAGCAGGTAATAAGAAGCAAGCCAAGGCCCTATACCAACTCGTTGCTGGCATCCCTCTACACTGCCCGGAAACCACCCGAGCCAAAAAGAGAGCCGGTATAAACTAAATAAAAATTTCACACTTGGGCAGGGCTTGTTCCAAATTAATCAGCTCCTCGCGATGTATGGAGTTTCCATAGAGCCACACCTGCTTCAGGTTTTTCAGTTCACATAAAGCGTTTACCTGAGTAATTCCATTCTTCTCCAAATACAGGTATCGCAACTGCGAAAATTCACTTAACAGACCCACATCAGTCAGCCCTGTCCCTGAAAGACCGAGCATCTTAAGCTTAGGTAGTCGCCGAAAACCGGCCACCATCGCCGGCCAATCCTCAACCTCTGTATCATCGAGCTTAACCTGCTCAATGTTGGAAAGCTGTTGATCGGTTAGGTCTCCTTCAGGCCACATGGAGGCTGCTCGAATCGCCTCATCCAGCACTTCAGGCAAAATCTCATTTCCCGTCTGCGTTGTTTTTGCCAATGCGACTTCCGGCGGTGCGCCACAGTGAGGGCACATGACCGCCTTAGAACTGACCGGTTGACTGCACTCAGCGCATTGGGTAATTGCCATGCTTCTGATATACCTCAGCCATACTACGTTGACACGCTTCTTTCGGATATTAACCTCCACGCCCATGCACGTATTTCTGCTAAGCTTGATTGGCCTCTTGTCTTTCTCACTCTCTGCTCAATCAGATAGCAAACCCAATATCGTAGTCATTTTCATGGATGACATGGCATACGCAGATATCGGCCCCTTTGGGGCCAAGGCTTATCCCACACCGCATCTGGACCGTATGGCCAAGGAAGGCAGGAAGTTCACCGATTTTTATGTTACCCAAGCGGTGTGCAGTGCCTCTCGTGCCGGACTACTTACCGGCTGCTACAACGTACGCGTTGGTATCCTTGGGGCTCTCGGACCAAAAGCCACCCATGGCATTAATTCAAGTGAAGTAACTCTGGCTGAAATATGTAAGCAAAAGGGCTATGCCACAGCTTGTTACGGCAAATGGCACCTGGGCCATCACAAGAAATTCCTCCCGATGCAACACGGCTTCGATGACTACTTTGGCCTCCCTTACTCCAATGACATGTGGCCTTACCACCCAGGAGTAATGCACCTGCCCATGGAACAACGCCTCAGGAAGTGGCCCCACCTTCCACTCATCGAGGGCAACAAGGTGATTAACCCCAAGGTCACCGGCAAGGATCAGGAGCAAATCACCACCCAACTTACAGAGCGCTCCGTGCGGTTCATCGAAAAGAATAAAGACAAACCCTTCTTTCTCTATGTGCCGCATCCCATGGTGCATGTACCGTTGTATGTGTCCGATAAATTCAAGGGTAAGAGTAAAGCGGGTCTTTTTGGTGATGTCATGATGGAAGTCGACTGGAGCGTAGGGCAGATCCTCGAAACACTCCGCCAACATAAGCTCGATAAAAAGACTCTCGTCATATTTACCAGCGACAATGGGCCGTGGCTCAGCTATGGCGACCATGCCGGATCAGCCGGCCCCCTACGCGAAGGGAAGGGGACCATGTTCGATGGCGGTTGCCGCGAGAGCACGCTGATGTGGTGGCCCGGCACGATTCCCGCCGGCAGTGTCTGCAAAACGCCTGCTATGACCATCGACATACTGCCCACCGTTGCCGAACTGATCGATGCCAAGCTGGCCGATCATCCCATTGATGGCAAAAGTATTGTTAATCTGGTCAAAGGCACCAGCAATGAAAGCCCTCATGAGGCCTACTACTTCTATTATGGCAAGCAACTGCAAGCCATCCGCATGGGTAAATGGAAACTCCATTTTCCTCATGGCTACCGTACCATGGCCGGCAAACCCGGAGGCAAGGGTGGTATTCCCACCAGATACAGTCAGGCCAAAATTGAGCTTTCACTCTTTGATATGGAAAAGGACATTGGTGAAACCACTGATGTGAAAAACAAATATCCCCAGGTCGTAAAAAAACTTCAGGCTCTCGGGGAGAGGATGCGCACTGAACTCGGGGACAACCGCCGTCCAGGTAAAGGCATGCGCCAACCGGGCCGCCTATAAGTTTAAAACCCCCCATTTTCCTTTACCTTAGCCCATGCCGCCGGTAAAAGCTTCTGCCATGAAGACCCCCTTCACCCCCCTCAGTACAATATGTCTGTTGACAGCCTTTTTGTTGATTGGCTGCAAGCCCAAACAAGATGGAACAGATGCTAGCGGTGGCTCCCAAGATGCCACAATCGCCTATGTAACCAATGGGGTGGACCCTTTCTGGGACCTTTGCGCTGCAGGAGTACGCATAGCGGAAAAAGAATTTGGTATTAAATGCGAGGTTCACATGCCCACCAAAGGCGTGGTTGATCAAAAACGAATTATGGAAGGCCTTCTTGCTAAAGGCGTGGCCGGTATCGCTGTTAGCCCAGTCGATGCAGAAAACCAGACAACATTCCTGAATGAAGTAGCCGAAAACAGCAAACTGATTACTCAGGATGCGGATGCCCCTGCCAGTAAACGCATTGCCTACATTGGTACCAATAACTATAAAGCTGGGAGGGCCTTGGGCAAACTGGTTAAAGATGCTCTCCCTGATGGTGGGGAAGTTATTATCTTTGTTGGACGACTGGAACAACTCAATGCAAGACAACGCCGACAAGGGGTCATTGATGAGTTACTCGACAAACCTAACCAGAAACTAAGCTCAGTAAAGTTTGATGCGGTGGATGCCAAAAACCTTACCGCCGAGGGCTCCAAATACACTATTCTGGATACCCGCACCGACAACTTTGACAAAGCCAAGGCCAAGAGCAATGCCGAGGATGCAATTACCAAGTACGAAAATCTGAGGTGCATGGTCGGACTCTTCGCCTATAACCCTCCTGCCTGCATTGATGCAATTAAAGAAGCCGACAAGGTGGGCGCAATCAAGGTTTGTGGTTTTGATGAACAGGACGCACTGCTGCAGGCCATCAAGGATGGCAATGCCCAAGGAACCATCAGCCAACAGCCGTGGGAATATGGTTATGAATCGGTAAAAATGCTAAAAAACATCCTCGATGGCTCGATGCCCGAGAAAAAATTCCTTGAAGTTCCTTTCCTTGTCGTAACCAAGGATAACGTCGAAGAGTTCTGGAAGAAAAAGAAGGAGATGGCCGAACTCGGCAAGCAATAATAGATGGCAGCAGCCCGCACACCACTATTGGAGGTCCGCGGGCTGTGCAAACAGTTTCCGGGCGTCCGAGCCCTGCATCAAGTTTCGCTTAACCTGCATCAGGGCGAGGTGCTTGCACTGATTGGCGAAAATGGAGCGGGCAAAAGCACATTGATGAAAATTCTTGCTGGTGTGCAGCCAGCTGATTCAGGGGAATACCATATCGATGGCGAACCTGTCGCCTTTCTAAACGTACGCGATGCCCTTGCGTCGGGAGTCGCGTTAATCCACCAGGAGCTGAATCTGGCCGCCAACTTGGATTTAGCTGCCAATATATTCCTTGGTCGAGAACCTAATCGGTTAGGTTTTGTTAATGATAAAGCAACACATTTAAAAGCAGCAAAATATCTAAAACGTGTCGGACTGAATCTCCCCACAGAAACGCTTGTGAGCGATTTACCTATCGGCAAACAGCAACTCGTGGAAATAGCCAAGGCCCTGTCCTGTGACGCCCGTGTACTGATCATGGATGAACCCACCAGCAGCCTTTCCCAAAGGGAAACCGAGACACTTTTTGAAGTAGTCCATGATTTAAGGGAGCAGGGGATCAGTGTCATTTACATTACCCACCGGTTAAGTGAAGTCAAAGCGCTCGCTGACCGTGTCACGGTTTTCCGTGACGGACAAAACGCCGGAGACCTTTCTCAGAAGGAAATTGATCATGACGCCATGGTGCGACTGATGGTAGGACGCGAATTATCCGAATTTTATGATCGCAAAATCCATGAACCTGGCAAAGTGATACTGGAACTGGATAAAGTCCGTTCTCCAGCACATCCGCACACAGAAATTTCACTTCAAATTCATGCCGGGGAAATCGTCGGAATTGCGGGCCTTGTGGGGGCTGGCCGCACCGAACTACTGGAGACCATCTTTGGTGTAACTCCAGCCTTGGGCGGCACGATCAAGGTCAACGGGCAAGCCGTTCATCCCAAAAGCCCAGAGGAAGCAATCGCTGCGGGGATGGCCTTGGCTCCGGAAGACCGCAAACTGCATGGACTTGTCCTCCCGTTAACTGTTCGCGAAAATGCCAGCCTCGCGAGCCTGAAGCGCGACCAAAAGAACGGGCTATTAAACTTTAAAGCCGAAAAAGAAGTGGCCAATGAAGCTGTTGACCAACTGCAAATTAAAACACCTCATCTGGAGCAAGTCGCCCGTTTTCTATCAGGCGGCAATCAACAAAAAATCGTACTCGGCAAGTGGTTAGCCCTTAAACCTCGCCTTTTGATGTTGGATGAGCCAACACGAGGCATAGATGTTGGAGCCAAACGTGAAATATATAAGTTAATGGAAAAACTGACGGGAGAGGGTGTCGCCATATTATTTGTTTCCAGTGAAATGGAAGAAGTCCTAGGCATGGCTGACCGCGCACTGGTCATGCATGAAGGAAGAATTGCCGGCGAGCTCAACCGGAGTCAGTTGAATGAAGAAGCCATTATGCAACTGGCCACTGGAACCTCACTAGCGGCCTAAAACTATGAAAAAGAATACTCTCGGCATTTTTGGGTTACTGATTGTCATCTTTGCAGTAACTGCACTGTTGAACGACAAATTCATCAGTGCCTACAACATGCAGAACCTCATCAAGTGGTCCAGCCTCTATGCGGTGATGAGTATCGGAGTAGCCTTTGTCATTATCACCGGTGGCATCGATCTTTCCATTGGCTCAGTCGTAGGGCTTGTGGCAGTTGTGCTGGCCTACATGATGAAGGTTAAAGGCATTAACCCAGCGGCCGCAATTATTACAACCATATGTATGTCGGGTCTCATTGGGCTCGTGCATGGGCTTCTTATTACCAAGGCCAAAATCCAACCCTTTGTTGTGACTCTATGTGGTCTACTCATCTACCGTAGCCTTGGGCGCTGGCTAACCGACAACCAATCTCTGGGGCCTGTTCCTCTGGAAGGGGACAAAGGCTACGTCAATTTGGAGCTTATCAATCAGCTCGACTTTATTTTTAGCGGTAAAATTGCCATCGGATCATTCAATCTTCCCACACCTTTTCTGTTTCTTTTGGTAATCGGAATTACAGCAGCATTATTTCTCAACCGAACCATCTGGGGGAGATACCTATTTGCCCTGGGCAACAATGAAGATGGTGCGCGCTATAGCGGCATCAATACCGATAACATGAAGATTATCGCCTATGTCATCTGCTCGCTCATGGCAGGAATAGCCGGTCTTCTTTTTGCCTTTGAATTGGATTCGGTTCAACCGGCTCAAACAGGAGAGTTCTATGAACTCTACGCGATTGCCGCTGCAGTTTTAGGTGGATGCAGCTTACGCGGAGGTGAAGGATCTATTCTCGGGGTAATCATCGCTGCAGCGGTCATCCGGCTAATCTATAACTCCATCAATATGTTGGGTATTTCCACTCACTTAGAATTTGGAATACTAGGCATTGTGATCCTGCTGGGAGTAATAGCTGATGAATTCCTCAAAAGTTATACAGCCAAGCGAGCGGCAGCCAGGCAGCAGGATTAGTAATTTGCAACCTGCTGACGAAGTAGAATTCTCAGGAAGAACCTTTTTTACCATCTTCTACTTTCTTCCCCTCTTAACTCATTTGGGCACAAAAAAAGGCGCCTCTTTTCAGAGGCACCTTTATGATTATTTTAACTAGTTAAAAATACTAGCGAGTAACGCCTGTTGTAGCGTTGCCCTTGAACTGACCACCGCGGCTGTTTACGTGAGCCTTAGTGATTTTTCCAGCACCCCCGAGGTCCGCATTGCTGGACTGCTTGGCGCTGCCGTCAGCAAGAACGAGTTGTCCTTGGCTCTTGTTCAAACCGGCAAATGCTACACCAGGAACTGGGTTCTCATCAGCACCGGCCCAGTCACTGTTCAAGTCAGTCCGAACGTTTGTGCTCAGAGCGAGTACAGTGGAAGGACGTTGCACGTCAGCAGTAGTGCCTAAACCGTAGCTAAGACCAGCGGCGATAGCAGTAGAGCTAGCACTCTTCCAGTTGGCTTGCAGCATCTCATTGTCAGCAGCACGATCTGGATCGCTAGGAGAAACCAAGATCTTTGGAGTCTGCAATTCGCTACGCATTGCAGCGATATTCACGATTGCTGCAGCACTGAAGGCTGAGTTGGCCTCTTTACCAACACCGGCATTATTGATAGGCGTACTTCCGTTGAAAGTAGCTCCATGATACTTGTGGTTAACCTGCTGGATCGCTGTGATCTGCATTGGCAGGCGCTGGCCGTTTGCGTCAGCAAATCCTGTCAGAGCTTTGCCGATGCTTCCGAGATTGTTCACGCACTTGATGCGGTTAGCCTTAGCTTTAGCCTTAGCAAGAGCAGGTAGCAACATGCTAGCAAGGATACCGATAATGGCGATCACAACCAGCAACTCAATGAGGGTAAATCCCTTATTATTGTTTTTCATTCTCTAATTTCTCCGTATTGTTGGGTTGTGTGTCTCTGCCTGTGTTCCAACTCAAGCTCACCCGCAGTGACACGGTTAACTAATCTGCTATCCCTTAAGCACCGATCATGCCAACCGCAAAAACCCCCTTTTTAAGGGGTTTTTTTAGTATCAACCTCCGTTTTAACGCTGTTTTTAAGGAAAATATGCGCAAACAAGCGTGAATCTCACGCGTAAAAATTGAACACAATCACTTCTGATTTAGTAAAAGCCTTTATCTTACTCAAAAAACATGGTCTCATATAAACATATTTAGCTCACACGGCTAATTTTAACTAAAATAGATAAAAACTAAAAAATTGGTGAAATTAATGAAAATTAAACTTTTAACTCTATTTGCCGCATTGGCTCTCTGCATGGTGAACTTCATCGCCTGTGCCCCGGCGGAATCCCAAAACACAGAGGAGCCATCCATGGAAGCAGAGCCTGAGGAAGAAGAAGATGCTGGATTGGAAGGGGATGGCGAATAAGAATCAGGAAAAAAAGAAATTTAAATAAACAAAAAAACCGGGTGCAAATGCACCCGGTTTTCTTTTGAACTCGCTCCACTCAGCAAATCCTTGCTGCTAGGTTTTCTGGAACTATCTTTTATGGCAGCTGGAGGTCATTAATACCTCGGAGCTCTCCATATTCACCCCGGTTGACTCTGCGTGTTTTTTCACAGCCGACTTCAATCCGGCGTTATCAGTCATCACAGTAGCTCCATCGGATGTGGCCACCTGCCCTTGGCTTTCATCCAATCCGGACATTGCACGGTTTCTCCTAATGTCATAGGTATTCTTTGCACCTCTAGTGTTTCTAGTACGTGTCCATTTACCCGGGGTACCAACCCCAACAAAGCTCACATATTCGAGACCGTCTGATCTCTTTGCATTCAACTGCGAAGCACTCAGCCAAATCCCCTGATCATACATTTTCCGCCTCTGGTTCGACACCAAAAAGGAGGCATTGGCATTATAACCGGCCAGGGAGGTGTCTCCCAAGATATTATGGGTGGTTACCAGAATCTTGTCACCAGCCTGACTGTCGCCGCCGGGATGTATGCAATAGCTTTGAGCACTGGTATCGACCTTGTAACGGGTACGCATCTTCTTGGCACACCAGGTGCCGTTACTCAATTTTCCGCCTTTCCAATCCCTGTCGTTATAACGCTTGGTCTTGGGGTCGCTCGGAGAACAGAGAATCTTCGAGGAATTAAGTGAGTTGCGCACATTCGGGTTTACCCAAAGATACTCGATATGCACGAACATGCCCCAAGAATAGGAATGGGAAGCTCTGGGGCCACTATGCGTCCCAGCATTGATCATACGTTGCGAAACGATGCCCAGTTCGTCATTCGCATCATCAGCAACCACATTCAAGTCTTCGGGGGTCATTTCCCACTGGAAATAACTGTCCTGATCAGTTGCTGAACCGGTAAATGCTTTTGCCATTTGACCAACACCTGAGGAGCATTTGAGTCGATTGGCTTTCTTCTTGGCCTTGGCCAATGTGGGTAGAAGCATGCTGGCCAAGATGCCAATGATGGCGATAACCACCAGCAGTTCGATTAACGTGAATCCTTTTTGTGTCTTTTTCATTTGAGATATCCTTTTTGGAGCTTTTTTGTCCTGCGAGAGGCATACACAACCTCGCTACTGCCACCTGCAGGAACCGTGCCATTGTGAAACAGGCCTGAAACAATTGAAATCATTAAATACACTCGTTTGGTTTTGGGAAAAACACACATTCTGAGCAAAATTTACGCACAAAAAAGCGCCCCTATCGAGGGGCGCTTTGTGATTTTTCAAGCTGTTTATCCGATTATTGGAACTAGCGAGTATTGGGCCGTAGAACCGCAGTAGTCTGATAAGTCAGGTTGCCACCTTTAGCAGCACCGTGTGCTTGAATAATAGCAGCCAGATCTGCGCTGGAAGCCATCTTCACACTGCCATCAGACAGAGACACATTACCCTGATCGGCATCCAAACCGCTCATGAGGTACCGTTTGCCATACTGCTGAGTTGCAGTTGTGACCGGATCAGCCCATTTACCTGAGCTAGCGTGAGAGAGGTGCAATCCCATATGGGCACGGCTACCAAGCCATTGGCGGCTCTGTGTAGCACCGGAGAAGTACTGACCATTGAACCTGTAACCATTGTTGTTCTGATCTTTTCCAAGACCTAGATCGTTGGTTTCTTTACCGTTCTTGTGACGGGCATCGCCGTCCACGTTACGGGTGATACCCACGATGGAATCACTGAGCAGAGTGTCACCGCCCATGCAAAGGCCGTAGCTAACTGCACGATGGTTAAAGTGGCTGTCATTACGACCGCCGCGGTTTCTTACACCCCAACCATTACCGCCGCCGGCATCTGTTTCAGCTACCTGAATGGCGTTATTACGTGCCATGGCAGGATCGGAGGGAGAAAGAAGGCCTTTGGCGCTCTCAATGCTGTCCATGATGGGGCCCAAGTACCAAGCATACTGGATGAAGCGAGCCCAGCCCCAGTTACCATTACGTGTATTGCGTGGATTAGAATTATTTCCACCTGCAAAAACGCGATAAGCTGAATTGCCTTCCTCGACAGTCATCTGCCAAGGCATCATGCCTTCATATTCATCAGCTGCAGTAGTAAATGCCTTGGTGACATTCCCGAGCTGGCTGGAGCATTTCAGGCGGTTGGTTTTCTTTTTGGCCTTGGCCAATGTAGGTAGGAGCATGCTGGCTAGAATGCCAATAATGGCAATCACAACCAAAAGCTCAATAAGCGTGAATCCTTTTTGAGATTTTTTCATTGGATGTATCCTTTTAGGAGTTATTTTTTATTGTTGGGTGAGCATCCAGGTTGGGTTAATCAACTAGTGCACTCTCTGGCACCCTTTCGCATTTCTTATGCCAACCTTTTTTTTGAAAAAAAATCGGTTTACTTTGAAAAAAATCTATAAAATTAGGATTTTTTCTTTTTTTTAGGCTAAAAATGAAGGAATTAGATTTTAAATTATATTTTCCAATAACAATAATTACTCTCTTTTGCGTAATATTCACACATTTATGACACTAATTTTGTTAACTCAACTTTATGACGGCTTTTTTAATCTTGAGTAATCAATCGGTGTAGTTTTTGATGCGCCGCAATCCAGTGCGGCCAAGCCGCGCAAAACCCAGTATAATACAAGATTATGAAGAAATTAATTGTAATGTTTGCATCGGTTGCTCTGGCCACTTCTTTTGTCGGTTGCGGCGGCTCAGCTCCTATTGAAGAAGGCCCTGAAGGCGGCGGTGACGACGTCGGTGCCGAACCCGCAGAAGAGGAGAGCCTCGATGGTGGTGGTGATGGCGGCGATGGTGGATCCGAAGAATAATTCAGCTCCAACCAGATTTTAATCTGACCACAGAAGAATCAAATACACGAACGTCCGCATTTGCGGGCGTTTTTTTCTTTTTAGAGCCGATCAGACGCTAAAAAAACAACGAAGGGTAAAGGTAAAGTGGTGCCCACGACAGGAGTTGAACCTGTACCCCATTGCTGGGACTAGAACCTGAATCTAGCGCGTCTGCCAATTCCGCCACGTGGGCATTTTCGGGTCAGAAAGGCCGCCAACTCTATGGCTGGTGATCCTCATGGCAAGTTTTAACTGGCCAGAGCATCCCCAAAGCCCAAGACACTAAAAAAGCCCCCCTTAAAACAGGGGGGCTTTGTTGCATATATAGCAACCAGATTAATTGGTTCTCATGCGCATGGTATTGAAGTTGGGATCACGATTGGAAAGACCCTTATCGAATCCTTTACCGTGCTTATCCAATGCTTCATGCAACCCAGCAGTATCAGCCATACGAGCTGCACCATCAGAAGTGACGAGATTACCCTGATCGGCATCCAAGCCAGTGCAGTTATAGTATTTGTAACTGCCAGGAGCATCCGCACCAATCCATGGGCGTGCTCCGCCGTTGTTGGCGGTACTGTAAGTGTTGTTCGACGTATTAAAGGGATTGCCGCCTTGATTATGCATATTTACGCATAGGCGTCTGTCATTACCCCAGTAACGACGGAAACCGCGATTCCAACCAGTGTAGCCACCATAGCCGCCACTGGTCCTGTAACTGGAATTGTCGCTGTCATCTCCACCCACGTTGCGGGTTAATGCAAGAAGGCTGTCACCCTGCAAAGGATCGGCTCCTAGGCAGATAGCGTAGCTTTGACCACGGTCCAAAGACTTATGACGAAACCCAGAGTTCTTGTTGAAGTTCGGGTCATTGGCGTTTAACCCATTAGTCCAGCCCCATCTTCCACCTTCTCTCACCTGTTGGTCATTATCACGCTGGGTGCGAGGGTCGGTAGGCGAGTAAAATGACTTGGCACTATCGAGAGTGTCAGTCATTACGTGACTGGCAGTGTGCCAGTGGTAGGGATCCATGCCCCAAGTCCAATCTCCGCGCCAGGCACCACTACCTCCACCGTTATTAACGCGATAATGGAAATTGCCCTCTTCTGGGGTCATGGTCCACATGTTGCGCCCATTGTACTCACCTCCAACGTTCTCAACGGCCTTAGCAATTGATCCGAGGTTAGCGGTACATTTCAGGCGATTGGCTTTCTTTTTAGCCTTTGCCAAAGTAGGAAGCAGCATGCTGGCTAGAATGCCTATAATGGCAATCACGACCAAAAGCTCTATGAGAGTAAATGCTCTATTTTTTAGAATATTGGTTATTTTCTTCATTTTTATTATGGGTTGTTGGGTTTCGAATCCAATAAACAGATTTCTGCCACAGGACACATTCAATCCAAGTTTGAGCCTTTTTTGCAGGATTCATGCCATATGTGACATAAAATAATGATAAAAAATATTCTTAGAAATGTGCAATGTTATGCTAACACCCGTTGGTTTAGACTCTGCATAATTGAATTTTACGCGTGGAAATCACGCTATTTTAATAAATTTTGACTTATCTCACACAAATGTGAGGTGAGGCTCAAATACCGGGCCTTTGGTGTGATTTATTCTGGAACTGAACATTTCCTTACCCTATAAATCCGCCCCTTTATGAAGAAGCTAGCCCAAACTATTGTTGTCTCTACCTTCGCTTTGGCGGGGGCCTTTCAATTTGTCGGCTGCGCAGAGCCGCCAGCCGAAGATCCACCTGAGGCCGCAGAAGAAGAATCTGAAGAAGAGCCTGAGGGAGGCGATGGCCCTGCCAAGGAATAAATATCTAAATCCAATTAAATAAACTCCGGAGTAGTAGTATGCTACGGAGTTTTTTTTATTTTAAGTTTAAGTAAAAGAAAAAAGCCCGCCCTTAAGGGCGGGCTTTCAGGTCGATTGAATTAAAACCTAATTATCCTGATAAGGCCTCATAAAGGTCAGATTATGAGGCGTACTGGCTTCACCCCCAGTGGCGTCCTTATGGGCCTTCATAATTGCCGCAAAATCAGAATTACCATTCACCTGAACGGTGGAACCATCAGCCTTCAAAACAGTCCCTTGGCCCCTATCCAAGCCATTCATAACGGTTTTTTTGACCCATGAGCGTTGATCGGTGGGATCAACAAATCCGTCAAATTTCCAATCACGTGCAGCGACTACATCGAATTTCTTGCCCCATTTATTGTTCTTATTGTTCGTGCGGAACTGTGCCTCACCCCACATTTGCCCGAATGTGACAGTGCCCTTATTAAACGCCCAATTATTGCCGTTATTAAGGCCACCATATTGCTTAATATAGGCCTTCCTGTTCGAACCGCCATCGCCAGTCCAGTTGCGGGTGGTCATGAGAACTGTATCTCCATTCTGGGTGTCCCCGCCAAATGAAATTGCATAGCTCTGGGTCCTATACCACCAATTCCATGTCCCCCAACTGTATTCGGAAGTGTTCACTTTTTTCTTCCTAGATGCCAATGAATTAGCCTTGGGATCCGTTGGCGAAACCAACATCTTTGCCGTACTCAGCGAGTCCTGCATAACACCTGCGCCCCAACAATATCCCAATCGAAATGGCGCAAGACCGTCGCGAAATCCCTGAGCTTTAAATTCGTCATCAGAACCGGCGTAATTCCAGGGCAAGGTTTCATACTCGGTTGCATAAGCCTGCAGGGCTGCTCCTCCTCCATTTTTCATGTTACTCTGACACTTCATTCGGTTGGTTTTCTTTTTAGCCTTTGCCAAGGTAGGCAATAGCATACTCGCCAAAATACCAATAATGGCAATGACCACAAGAAGCTCAATTAGTGTGAATCCTCGATTTTTTTTCATCTTTTTATCCGTTTTTGGGTATATCAATTGTTTATTAGCTGTGCGCCTCCAATACACAAAGCACAAAGGCGGTCAGGTCGGGCTTGCGCCGCTGGTTTCCTTCCGCAATAAACATGCCAGCTATAAATAGATCCATTTAAAAACAAATAATGTCCTATTTTTTATAAAAGTAAGGTGGAAGATTAAGTGTATGCGTGAAATTTATAGCATTAATTCAAAAAAACACGCACTGGTAATCACAATTTATTTCTATAACGTTTATTACTTAAATATAGATATAAATAGCAGAAATGTAATCACATAAAGGAGTCTGATCCGCCACATAAGTTTGATCTTGAAACTTTCTTGCAAAAGACTTGCTACCCCCATTAGCCTAAAGAGATGAAGCATATTTTAATATTTATGGCACTCTTTACCAGTTGCCTAGCACAAGCAGACGAAAAAGGCTTCAAGAACCTTTTTAATGGCAAAGATTTTACTGGTTGGACTCAAAAGGGAGGTATCGCAAAATACACCATTAAGGACGGAATAATTGTTGGGACTGCGGTCAAAGGGACACCGAATTCCTTCCTATGCACTAAGAAACACTACGGCGACTTTGTTCTGGAGTATGAGTATAAGTGCGATAACCGTTTAAACTCAGGAGTGCAAATTCGCTCCAACGCCTATGCCAAGGCAGTAACCAAAACGCTGGAAAACGGAAAAACTAGAAAATTCCCAGCTGGTCGGGTACATGGCTATCAGGTGGAAATTGACCCCAATAAGCCCGACAGAATGTGGAGTGGCGGCATTTATGACGAAGGGAGACGCGGCTGGCTCTACCCCGGATTGCAAGGTGGCAATGATAATGAAGCCAAAACTGCCTTCACCAAAACCGGTCAAAAAGCCTATAAGCCAAACCAATGGAACAAGGT